>CAZICJ010000020.1:0-37399 GCA_964537635.1 uncultured Pirellulales bacterium | reverse complement strand
CATAATGTCCACTAAATTCTATCCCTTTTTAACCAATTTTATTGGAGGAGAGCCACTTTTAATTTCTTTCCGGCTCTCCCCCTTTTTAAGGGGGAGTACCCGAAGGGGGAGGGGGTCATTCTGACCCGCAGCGCAGCGAAGGGGAAGAATCCTCTTATTCTTGAGTTCATGGGTTTTTGAGTCCTTGCATTCTTCATCCTTTTACATTCTCAATTTCTTCCTGCCCCATCCGTCCATCTTGTCCACTCTGTCCACCCCGTCCGAACAGTCAGACACATCCCGCCGTGTCCGGCCGCCGCATTATTTTTTCTGCATGTGACTTATAGTCCGTTGACCGAAAGTCGATATCTGGTACTTATTACCCCGGTTTATGGAGTCTAAAATATGGCAAAGCGAAATGGATTGACCGTACAGCAGAAAATCGACCAGAGAATCAGGCAGTTGCGCTCCGACAGGCAGCTAAGCCAGGAAGCCCTCGGTCTCAAAGCCGATCTCGACCGAACCTATGTCAACAGCGTCGAAAACGGCAGAAGAAGTATCTCCATTAAGGACTTTTTTGCAAGCGAGCTATTTAGGGGTAAACCATGACCATGTTTATGTGTGTTCATCATAACGATACTGCTAAGCCTCAATCGAGAATCCAATGAAACGTGAATACTACTCTGACGATATAGCGAATTTTTTGAACTCGACACCAGAAAGCATTTATGGCAAGCTGGCAATCAGCAGCGAATTCCCGATTGAACAAGGTCAACGGAATGCATGGTTAGCTCAAATCAACATTCTGCAATCGATTCTATCGACATATCAAGGCAGGATATTGTTTGAATATTCAATTCCTCGTATGGGTCGTCGCATTGATGTAGTGCTTTTAATTGGACCGGCTATTTTTGTTATAGAATATAAAGTTGGCGAAGACACTTTTCACGCCTATGCTAAAGACCAAGTCTGGGATTACGCCTTAGACTTGAAAAACTTTCATGAACCAAGCCATGCCCATTTCATTGCCCCCATTTTGGTGGCTACAGAAGCACAAAATGCTGATTCAATTATTTCTACAACGCCACATAATGACAACCTGTTTTCTCCAGTTATGACCAATGTTGAACTGCTCGGCGATATAATCAAACAGATTTTGTCCTTTGTTGACGGCAATAATATCGATTCCATGCTGTGGGAATCTGGCCGATATTGTCCCACTCCCACAATCATCGAAGCTGCGATGGCGCTTTATAATGGCCATTCTGTAACGGATATATCTCGCAGTGATGCCAGTGCTATCAATCTGAGCCAAACTTCTGATGCCATTTCAGAAATTATCCGCTATTCCAAGGCACATTCGTGCAAGTCTATTTGTTTTGTGACAGGCGTCCCAGGTGCTGGAAAAACGCTGGTCGGTCTCAACATCGCAACAAAATATATCGATAAAGCAAATGAACTTTACAGCGTATTTCTGTCAGGTAATGGTCCTCTGGTTGCTATTCTTCGTGAAGCATTAACCCGAGACAAGGTTCGACACGAAAAAGAACGAGGCAGAAAAGCCAAAAAAAGCCAGACGATGAGTGAAGTTAAAATGTTCATTCAAAACGTTCATAATTTCCGTGACGATTGCCTTCGGAATAACAACTCCCCGCCAATTGAACACGTTGTTTTATTTGATGAGGCACAGCGTGCTTGGACTGCACCCCAAACAATCAATTTTATGCGTCGTAAAAAACGGATTACTGATTTTAATATGTCCGAACCCGAGTTTCTAATATCCTGTCTCAATCGCCACTCGGGTTGGGCTGTCATAGTATGTCTTGTTGGTGGTGGGCAGGAGATCAATACCGGCGAAGCTGGAATCAGTGAATAGATTGAATCGTTGAACCGTTCATTTCCTGATTGGCATATTTTCATTTCTCCGCAGCTCCACGACAGTGAGTATGGAGCCGATGCCGTTCTGGAAAATATAAAAAAACGGCCCAATACAAATCTCAAAAATGAATTACATCTTGCCGTTTCAATGCGTTCTTTTCGTGCAGAGAAAGTTTCTTTGCTCGTCAAACAATTGTTAGATTGCAACATCGAACAGGCACGCACCACATTCAAAAAAGTAAGTGAAAAATATCCAATCATCATTACCCGCAGTCTTCAAAAAGCAAAAAAATGGCTAAAAGAAAAAGCCAGAGGTTCAGAACGCTATGGGATTGTCGTTTCGTCGCAAGCAGAACGGCTGAAACCACATGCAATTCATGTCAAATCGCCAATGGATCCTATCCACTGGTTTCTGGATGGCAAAGATGATGTTCGGTCATCATATTACCTTGAGGATGTTGCCACAGAATTTGCTATTCAGGGATTGGAACTTGACTGGGCATGTGTAACATGGGATGCAGATTTCAGGTATTCCCAAAAAGGATGGGAACATTGGTCTTTTTGCGGCAACCGCTGGAACAGGATTAAAAAAGAAGAGCGACAAAGTTATCTCAAAAACGCCTACCGTGTCCTTTTGACCCGTGCTCGACAAGGAATGGTTATTGTAGTGCCGCCTGGCGATTCTGAAGATGCGACACGTTCACCTGTTCTTTACGACACAACTTTTGATTACTTGAAAGAAATTGGCTTTCCCGTAATTGAATAATGCTCACAGATATTTCTGGCAGATTCATGTCGTCTGGGAATGTCAGATTGCCTGCCCATCCATTGCCGACAAGCTCCGCCGTTTTTTATAGCCCCTATCCGCTAATTCCTAAATCATAAAAAGAAGACAGAAGTCTGGAGTCAGAAATCAGATAGGACAAAAAATTAAAAAATCTGCGTAATCAGCGAAATTTTATCCTGAGCCTGCCGAAGGACAGTGTTTCTCTGTTCCGTGTTTTTCAGTGATTTCCGTGGTAGCGAAAAAATCCTGCCCGTCCTGTCTAAAAAAAAATCCGCTTGCGTCCCTTGCGCCTTTAGCGTCTTTGGCATTCAAACTCCTCTCCAAAAATTCTCAATTTGAAAGTTCACTTTCTCAATTTCCGCCATCCCTCATCTTTCTCTGTGTCCGGCTCTGTGGCAAAAAATCCCGCCCATACCGTCTCCGAACTGCGAACCAAGAACTACGAACTTCCCCCTAATTTCCCATTCTAAACTCTAAATTTCCTACCCACTTCTCGATTGCATTCCATGCATATGCCATATACATAAAATGTAGGTTTTCCCATTTTTCCCATTTTAACAATAAGGACTTACAGCAATTCCCCCAGACGAAAAATAAAGACTTATGGCAACCCGCCACAGGAGGTCCTGATTTTCCATCACGAAGTTCTTATATATTTATATACCTGAATACCTACTCGATATATACAATATCACAACTCCGTATTGGCTTGATTGCCGCTGCTTTGGCCTTTACATCCTGCGGACAGACTGCAAACAAGGGCGAAATCTCAACCACGCAGTCCGGCCGGCCATCCGCCCTACGCGGCACCTTGATGCCGGCCGCCTCCAGCCAACCCGCCGCCCGCTCAATCATCATCTCCCGTGTTACTTCGGCACTGTCAACGCCGGTGGCATTTTTCACCGGCGCAAACTCTTGACTGCGAACGGTTTGCAGAATCATCGACCGGCTGGCCATCGGTAGCGCATCAAAAACAAATGTTTCCAACTTTACCCCATTTGGCTTATCTGGATTTATCAGATTGCCCAGATTATCGATATGCGGTATCTTTTTGACCGCCCGATGGAACGGCAAAGCAAAGTCCCCCTTGCCGTTAAGTTTCTCGACAAAGGATGTACTCAGGATGTGGATTCCAATTGAACCCAGTTCAAAAACTAAGCTGCCATCAGGGTTTAGGCGATGTGCCTGCTCATCCGGCAGGTCGCTGTACTCAATAACCGTAACCTTGCCGTCAGCCAGACAAAAATTGCCCACCTTTTCCAAAGGCCCCGCTTTAACAAGTGCTTTGGATGACATGTCTGAGCCGTCCATCGCGTGCAGTCCGATAAAAAGCGGGTCAAATAAATACACCAACGGATTATCGACCTGCCAATAAGATAAATACTCCACGCCCCGCTTTTTCATATCTGCCAGCGCCCCGCTGTCGTAAAGGGCTTTGAGGCTGCCGCCGTGCCCATCCGGACTTGTGGCGATAGCACCCTTGTAGGCCAGCAAAATCCTGCCATCCATCGCGAAATTCGGCATCGTCCCCTGAATAAAGATATACACGCTCTTTTTATTCAGACCAAACCACCCTTCGGATTCGAATATCTGGCAGGTTTCCTGATAATTGAGCGGACTGGTCATCACATACCAGGGGATTTCCGCTCCGTATTTGCGGGATTCCGCCAGAATCGTCTCGCCGAAAATACGAAACAAGGTCTTATTCTTGACAGGGCTAATCGGGAAATTGCCTTTGGGACCGTCAAATCCAAGCCGAGTACCCTGCCCGCCGGCCACAATAAAGCCGCCGACCTTACCTTGTTTGAGCAATTCCACACCTAACACCTCTGCTTTTTGGTATTTTTCAGCCTGTTTTGCATCCCCGGCTTTCGGCGGATAGGACGGCGCCGGCTCAATGTGCGTTGGAATTGCCAGCGATGAGGCATTTTTTACATAGTTCTCAACCCAGCTGGGAATTTTGGCAAAGTCGATTTTCTCGAGCTGAGATTGCAGGTTGCCCTGCTGCTGCGGTGACAATTGCTCCCAAAACGCAAGCAGATGCCCCTGCCCGGCTTGTTTCATTTGTGCTAACAACTCCGTAGAAACTGCCTGTTTCATGCGAAAACCTTTCATGATTCCAAAATTCTGGGTATTTTATCAACACAATCAATTGCATCGTATCCAACTCTACGGTATATTAACGACATCAGGTATGTTTCGACAAGTGCTTTCTGGCAAAATGGCTTTTTTGGGTAAATCATTTTATATATGACTACTGTCTCAAAAAAAGAGCCGGATTTGTATCGGCGGTCTGTCAAGGGCGGTTATTGGGTCATTCTCCTGCGGCTGACCACGAACGCTCTGAGCTTTGGCAAGGTGCTGGTCATAGCAAACTTTTTTGTCCTTGAAAATCTCGGGATTATCAGTATCGCCTTGATGATGATGGAGATTCTGTCAACCTTTACACAGACCGGCTTTGACGCCGCCCTCGTTCAAAAGAAAGAAAATATCCACAGCTATCTGGATACGGCCTGGGTGGCCGGCTTAGTCAAGGGCATATTCCTGTTTCTTATTCTGTATAGCGCAGCTCCATTTTTGGCTTCGATTCGAGTGCCGCAAGATAAAGTTGCCCTGACGATTTCAATCCTGCGCGTGATGAGTTTCTGTTTCTTGATCGGCGGAGCGCGGAATATCGGCACCATCTACTTCCAAAAGGAACTCCAATTTCGCAAGGTCTTTACATTAACCCTTGCTTCTACACTGACGGACATCGTCCTGTCGCTGACGTTTATCTTTATCTTCCACAGTATATGGGGGGTCATCGCCGCCCGCATTCTCGCCTCCGCGGTGGACTGCATCGGCAGCTACATCCTGTCCCCATACCGCCCGCAATTTCGCTTTGAATACGCCAAAGCCCGCGAGTTGTGGGGGTTTGGAAAATGGATATATAGCTGTAATATCATAGGGTACTTAATCAGCCAGGGCGATAATTACTTCGTATGGTCCTACCTTGGCTTGCCGAAACTGGTTTTGTATAAATATGCGTTTGATTTAGCCACCATGCCGGCAACGCATATTTCCGGGGTTATTTCATCTATTTCCTTCCCCGCATACTCCAAGATACAAAATGATATACCCCGCCTCCGCGAAGCTTATCTTAAAGTTCTCAAATTAACGGCACTGCTGTCTTCTCCAGCAGCATTTGCGATTTTTATCTTGGGACCTGATTTTGTCCACTTATTTTTGCCGGAACGCATGTCTCCGATGATATTGCCCCTTCAATTATTGGCCTTCAAGGGACTGCTCATATCTTTCGGCACAACCATCTCCCCTGTTCATCAAAGCATCGGAAAACCCAAAATACCGTGGCTATTGTCGCTATGTTTTTTACCGATGATGGCCGCCCTTATCTATCCTTTAACGAAAATGTGGGGAATTACGGGTACGGCTTTGTCAACTATCATTCCCAGCTTATTGACCTGTCCCGTGAACACCCGGATTCTATGCAGGGTGCTGAATTGCCGCATACGGGATATTCTGGGGGCATTTCTGCTGCCGATAACGGTTTCGGTCATAATAACAGGGCTGCTTTTTGTCCTAAAAATGTCGTTTTTTACCCTTCCAAGCTATATTTCTTTCACAATCTTGAGCATAATATCGCTCTGCCTATACGGCTTTATGGTGTGGCAGTTAGACGGCATCGCAAAACAGGGGCTCCGGGAAATAATTCATGGGCAAATCGAACAAGTAAAACAGAGATTGAGATCGTCTTAAAAAAGACAAAACACCATGTGTGCAAAAAAATTAAAAACAATTCATTTGAAATTCTATCATGACTGTCCAAATGCAGGAGATCAGTTTTCCCTTGCGCTTGCGCAATATTATTTCTCGGCAAATGTAATTCCGTGCAGCAGGCGGCCCTTAACGGTTCCGAATTTGATTCTTGTCGGCAGTTATTTGATTGCTGCCGATGCGTATTCCCATGTTTGCGGCGCAGGATTTATATCATCAGAACCCTCATGGTCGAAGCTGGTATCGGCGCCTAAATCGATCCACTGTGTACGGGGGCCATTGACGGCGGAACTGCTGGAAAAAATGGGGATACCTTGTCCGAAGATATATTCCGATCCGGGGATTCTGGCACCCAAATTGTATCCCCGCAAAAACTCTGCAAACAACATGGTTGGCATAATCCCACACTTTTTGGATGCAAATTTGCCCTGGATTAGTTCGTGTCGCAATAGAGGGATTCCAATTATTGATGCGCTTTGCCCCCTTGACCGTTATTTTGCAGAAATCCATCAATGTGAAATAATCCTTTCCTCTTCTCTGCATGGAATCATTTTTGCGCATGCATACGGCATTCCTGCCTTATGGATAGAACTATCTGATAATGTTATCGGAGATGGTTTTAAGTTTTATGATTACTACCTAAGTCTCGGCATCCCGCCTGAAAAAGTCAAGCGTGTTCGTGTGATCGAAGACACGGATCCATACGAAATTTCAAAACTGGCAACCATTGGTGACCAGTCCAAACTTATCGCTCCACTCGAAGAAGCCATAATTAACACCCTAAATCAGTTGCGTCGTGACCAGCGATATATAACTATCAAAAATACCTTGATTCCTTTGAATCGGCATAATCGCAAGTGGATTTTTGATACGTTAAGCAAATATAAGTTTTTAAAAAAGATTAAATACAATATTTCGCCCATTATTCGCAAATTGATGCCTTAGAGAACCGAACGCAAAAGACTATTCACGAAATTTGACGCACTAAATGAATATGGCAGAAATTACAATTGTAATCCCGCTTTATAACAAGGAAAGACAGATAAGCAGAGCAATCTGTTCCGTTCAGCGGCAAACGTTCAAAGACTGGCGGCTGATTATTGTTAATGATGGTTCGACGGATGGGAGCGCTCAAATCGCACGCAGCATCATAGACAACCGAATCGAGGTCATAGACCAGGAAAATGCCGGCCCCGGCGCTGCACGCAATGCGGGCATTCGGATGACACAAACACAATATATTTCTTTTTTGGATGCTGACGATGAGTGGCATCCGGAGTTTCTGGAGACAACCTTTCGGGCTATTCAAAACAACGACGTCGCTCTGGTTTCGACCTCAACGATTGAATTACCGAGCGGTTACGATTATCTGGAATTACTCAGGGGAAATGGAATAGAGCCGGGCGTTTTCCATTTTGCCGGAACGGAAAATCCCGACAAAGCCGAAGCCATTGTTTCGGTCATAACAGCCAAGAGCAGCTTAATCTGTACGGAAATAACAAAAAAATATGGATGTTTTTATGATAAAAAGAAATGTCTTTTTGGTGAAGACAGGGCGCTATTGTGGCGAATTGCGTTTGGTGAGAAATTTATGATTCTCGGGCGAGCTTTGGCGTACTATCACACCGAAGACTCCGAATTGGGGCCGCACAATGTTATCAGACCTTTACCGCCTTACCTTCAAGACCCCGGGGTGTTTTTGGATTATTGCCCGCAATCCGTGCATAGACTGATTCTCGAGGTACTGGATATTCAGGTGTTGCGGCGCATACAAAATCAGTATCGCTACAGTTCACGAATCAACCTCCTCTTGCTGCTGATTAAACACCCCGGAGCCAGGCGATATCCGGAACTCTATCGTGAATGCTTCAAGCGTCTGATGCCGGGGTTCACGGTATGGCAGCATATCAAAAGCAAAATCAGGACAAAAACTAAAAAATGAGGTCTGAAATGAAAATAGCATTCGTTGTTCCAAGTTTTCCAGAAATATCTGAAACCTTTATTCTGAATCAGATTACCGGATTGATTGACTCGGGATGTGAAATCCAGATTATCGCATTTGGTAAATCCGTCGATCAAAAGCAACATCCCGATGTTGCAAAATACAGGCTTCTTGATAAAACAATCTATATCCAGCCGCCGAAATCCAAATGGGGCAAACGCCTCAAGGCGGTAATCCAGACGCTGTCAGGATTTGTCCAGCATCCTCTTTTTGTATATCGTTTGCAGAAAACGCTTCTTGCGGACGGTCGCTCGTATTCCTATCCGAAGCTCTTTATGGCTTTGACGGTCATGCAGCAACAGGCTGACATCATCCATTGTCATTATGGGACGGTGGGTCGGGAGGCGGTTGTGCTAAAAGATATTGGACTTAGGACGAAGATTTCGACGGTGTTTCACGGATACGACCTTTCCGTTTATCTTAACGAGCATGGCTCCAAAGTCTATCAGGAACTTTTCGCAAAGGGAGACCTCTTTCTTCCAGTCAGCGAATTCTGGAAACAAAAGCTGATTAACTTGGGATGTCCGGCGGAAAAAGTAATTGTCCATCACATGGGAATCGACACATCCACTTTTAAGCCTGGTGTGAGGGGGAAAGATAGCGAACGGATAAAAATTCTGACCGTGGCTCGGCTCACTGAAAAAAAAGGGCACCGCTATGCATTGGAAGCCTTTCGGCGCGCTTTAGGTATTTTCCCTCAACTGGAGTACCATATTGCGGGCGATGGGCCGCTTTTTGACGAGATGAAACAATTAACGCGAGAATGGAGCATTGAAAACCAGGTCGTCTTTCACGGAAAAGTCGATGCCGAAGAGGCGCTGGAGTTGTATAAAAATGCGGACATCTTTCTGCTGCCCTCGATAACCTCATCACAGGGCGATATGGAAGGCATACCAGTTTCGCTGATGGAGGCAATGGCCTGCGGACTGCCCGTGGTCGCCACGATGCACAGCGGCATCCCGGAGTTGGTTATCGATGGTCAAACCGGCTATTTAGTCCCTGAAAAAGACGTTAATTCAATTGCAGACCGAATTATTCAGCTTGCCGGCGATTCTGAAGGCAGGAGCAAAATAGGAACACAGGCGAGAGAGTTTGTGAAATTACATTTCGATAAACAAATGCTTATTGTCCAAGCACTCGCCATTTTCAAAATGATAATGCCTTCCGTTCTTAACCCATGTGAAAAGATATGGCGGACTTCTGTCAAAAACGAAGTGCGTTTCTGGGATGATTATTTCAGAACAAAAGGGTTGGAATGGAAACAGGATTACAGCTCAAGACTGGATCCTGAACTGCCTTTGCAAATACAGGTTTCCGAGCTATTAACCGATGCGAAAATAGTTCATATTCTTGATGTAGGGGCAGGTCCTTTGACGTTTCTCGGTAAAAAATGTGCCGGAAAAGAAATTCGTATTACCGCGGTTGACGCCTTGGCTGTAGAATATGATAAGATTCTTGATAAATACCATGTTCAGCCTCTGATACGGACAGAAAAGCTTGATGCAGAACAATTATCGGTTCGATTTCCTCAATGCTTTTTTGATATTGTTATCGCTCGCAATTCAATTGATCATACATACAATCCCGAAACTGCGATACTGGAAATGATTAAAGTTGTGAAAAAAGGGGCTTATGCTCTACTGATACATCGGCCCAATGAGGCCCAAAACAGAGGCTATCGAGGTCTGCACCAATGGAATTTCTCAATGACAAGTAAAGGTGATTTTTGTATCAGTTCCAAAAAAAATCATTTAAACTTTTCCGAAAAATATACCCCGATATGCAATGTAAAATGCCAATACGATAAATCGGATGATATGCTTGTTACCAAAATCCAGAAAATATAAAAAACCGTGGAAAAAATTGAAAAGAGAGAAAGCCCCAATACAGGGAGTTGTTGACCCATAAAGTAATCAGTTGAAATTAGAATTGTTTCTGACAAATAAGTGGGCTTTAGCCCGCATTTCTCGCCACTCTTGAAGTGCGGGTTAGTCCCTGAAAAAGATATTGATACCCTGACGACGGCTATACAAAAGATTCTTGAAAGTCCCGATCTTTGGATTAAGATGGGCAGCACCGGAAGGGCATTTGTAGAATGCAATTATGAAATAAAAGAATTAAATAAAAAGCTGATTGGGATATACAGTAACATCATTGGGGCGGAATGAAACAAAAGAAGCCCTGGAAGCGGAATCATCTCCCAAGGCTTCTGCTGAATCTAATCCAATTAGTGATTATGGCCCGGTTACAACAACAGCACCATCATTGACTAACACAGAATCTTCTAAGTTCACAGGAGCGGTACGTGTATTTTTATCGGTCAAATTAAGTCCCGTACGCGCTCCAATTGAGGCGTTTGCGGCATCCCGCATTACATATACATTATCATTCTTAATACCAACATCAGGTCTGTTTTCATACGAGCTATGGCCATCTCCAAAAAGTATATTCTGACCGTCGCGATCATGAGGCTGTGCGTTTGCAATCTGTATTGTGTATTTTTCAAGGCCGTTGTCAATATTGCCTTCAGTTGCAAGGTTATTGCCAAGTTTAAAAACTTTACTCAGATAAGTCTTGGCATCTATTACTCCGCCCGTTGTCAGCTTGGCGTCAAACCAGGGGTTCTTGTCAGCCATTACGGCAAATGAAGCGGAGCGACTTCCGTCGGCGGAATATTTCCCCTTGGATCCCGTACTGGCCGGTGCAGGGTTAGTCTGTCCAGCGGCATACGGCTGGTGGTAGGAGTAACTGACGCAATTGGCAGCGCCATTGACCCCAGCGGTCGGATAGGTCGGACTTGCAAAGTCCCAAATCTGGGTCAAGTCCAGATTGTTCGGATTTTTGCCATCATATACTCTCTCACCGCCCGAAGGACATACAAAACTCTTTGGATTGACATCTGCTTCGCGAACAAGCATATATAAGCTTGCACCCACCGTAATGTTGCCAGCGGTGGACCAAAGCTTTGCGGGATCCTGCCAATTGGCGGTGAAATCCCCCCACGTATGCGCCCCGCCGCGACCCTGCACCGTGTATTCACTATCATAGTCGTTGGCATAAACCATCTGTGCCGTACCAAGGCCCTTCAGATTGGTGCCGCAGACGACGCGCATCGCAATCTTTTTGACCTTGCCCAGTGCCGGCATCAGGATGGCCAGCAACATCGCTATGATCGCGATAACGACCAATAGCTCAATGAGTGTAAAACCTTTCTTTTTCATACTACATCTCCTAAACAGCGGTTTTGCCTCGTCTTGTCATCCTCCGGCTAGCTCTACCATAGATTAGTGCTTTAATGCCCCTACACAGGACATCTTCGACATCGGCAGTGCAAAACCAGTTTTTTACTCCAAACCGGAGGTTCTTTTCTTCCTGAATGAACGTCAGTCAAGCGGATTTATCCCGCTCAAGCGAGAGATTGGAAGAAGAAAGGTTTGACGAACAGGTGAGATAAACACTTGGAATTTTATAATGGCATTTTTTTCAATATTATATTCTAACTACTCACCTAAACAATCCAGCCATTCTTCAATCTGTGTATAATACGTAAATACGAACGCCTTGTCAATAAAAAATTTATTAATTTTTTAATAGCCATAATTAAAGACCGTGTATGTCCCATTATGTGCCGGCTTATTATGCTTATTTTTGATTGTATTTCCGTACGTTCTGTGGTAAGTTTCAGATATGAAAATGGTTCATAATTTTTAACAGTAACGCTATTTTGGGCAAGGTTGACGATGAACGGGACTCTGGTACACAAAATTTTAACGAAGCATCTGGTGGAAGGCGAATTAAAGTCAGGTAATCCTATCGGAATTAAGATAGACCAAACTCTCACCCAGGACGCCACCGGTACAACGGCTTTTTTGCTGTTTGAAATGATGGGGCTTGGACGGGTCAAGACCGAACTTTCGGTCAGCTATGTGGACCACAACACATCGCAATTCGGCCCCGAAAACCATAACGACCACCTGTACCTGCAAACCATCGCTACCAAATGCGGCGCCTGGCATTCCCGGCCGGGCAACGGTATCTGCCATCAGGTACACCTCGAACGGTTCAGCAAGCCGGGCGGCACCCTGCTGGGCAGCGATTCGCATACCCCCACCTGCGGCGGTATCGGGATGCTGGCCATCGGTGCCGGCGGTTTGGATGTCGCAGTCGCCATGGGCGGCGGACCCTTCTATCTAACCTGCCCCAAAGTCATCGGCGTCGAACTATCCGGTAAACTGGGCGATTGGGTGTCCGCCAAAGACATCATCCTCAAACTGCTCAGCGTTATGACGACCAAAGGCAATGTCGGCTGTGTCGTGGAATACTTCGGCGACGGCGTCAAAAACCTGTCTGTCCCTCAACGGGCGACCATCACCAATATGGGCGCCGAACTGGGCGTAACGGCAAGTATCTTCCCCAGTGATGGGCTAACCCTTGAATTTCTCGAAGCCCAGGGGCGCAAAAAAGTCTATCAGGCAATGCAGGCAGACCCCGGAGCCGAATACGACAGAGTCATCCCCATCAATCTTTCACAGTTGGAACCGATGGCGGCCTGCCCATCTTCGCCGGACAATATTCTGCCGGTCAGGGAACTGGCCGGCACCAAAGTCGGACAGGTCATCATCGGAAGCTGTACCAATTCGAGTTTTGCCGATATGATGATGGTCGCATCCATCCTGCGAGGCAGAAAAATCGATGCGATGGTCGAACTGGGAATTGCTCCCGGCAGCCGGCAAGTACTGGAAATGCTGGCACAAAACGGCGCTCTGGCGGAATTTATCGCCTGCGGCGCCCGTATCCTCGAGTCTGCCTGCGGGCCGTGCATCGGACAGGGCTTTTCGCCTGGCGACGGGGTTGTCAGCCTTCGTACATTCAACCGCAACTTCGCCGGCAGAACCGGAACCCACAACGACCAGTGCTATTTAGTCAGCCCTGAAACAGCTGCCGCCTCGGCCATTATGGGCGAAATAACCAACCCGCAAGAACTCAAACACCTGATGGGCATCCGCTACCCCAAACTAAAATCGCCCCAGGAATTTCTCATCAATGATGGGCTGCTTGTCCCGCCGATTCCGCTGGAGCAAGCCAGCCAGGCGACCGTGCTTCGCGGCCCGACGATTGTGGTGCCGGAATCCCCCAGTCCCCTGCCGCAAGATTTGTCCGGCACAATCCTGCTCAAATGTCAGGATAAAATCACCACCGATCATATTATGCCGGCCGGCACATTCTTGAAGTATCGTTCCAATGTGCCGCAATATTCCAAGTATGTCTTCAACTGTTTTAATGAGCCGGACAAACCGACATTGGCCCAGCGATCGCTGGCTCTGAAAGCCGCCGGCAAAGTCGGCATTATCGTCGCCGGCGAAAGCTATGGACAAGGCTCCAGCCGCGAACACGCAGCACTGTGTCCGATGTATCTGGGCATCCGCGTCGTGCTGGCAAAAAGCATCGAACGCATTCACAAAGCGAATTTGATTAATTTTGCCATCGTCCCGCTGGAATTTGTCAATCCTGCGGATTATGACCAAATCCAATGCGGCGATGAATTGGTTATTTCCAATCTATTAGAGGGAATTCGAAAAGAAAACCAGATAGAGGTTATCGACAAGACCAGCGGATTTTCGTTCAAAGCCGCCCTTGCCTTGTCGTCGCGGGACAGGGATATCCTGCTCAACGCCGGCCTGCTGAACTATACCAAACTCAAAGCTGCCCATCGATGATGCAATCGAATCGAATTATCACTATTTTTGGTACCAGTAAGGCAGTACCTGGCGATGATGCTTACGAATTGGCAGTGCGTATGGGACGCAGTCTTGCGCAGGCGGGGTTTGCTATCGCCAACGGCGGCTACGGCGGTACAATGATGGCTTCCGCTCAGGGTGCGCAGTCCGCCAGCGGTCGGGTCTATGGCGTAACCTGCAAGGCGTTCAAGCGAGGCAAGGCTAATCCATTTATTACGGATGAAGTACCAACGGAAAACCTCTCGATGCGATTGAGTAAGTTAGTCGAATTGGGAGATGGCTATGTCGTCCTGCCCGGCGGAACCGGCACGCTGCTGGAGCTGGCTTGGGTGTGGGAACATAAATATAAGAAATTTGAAACCGCAGCCAAGCCCATCGTCGTCTTTAAACCGTTTTGGCAGCCATTAATGGACATTATGGCAGAAGCCGACAATGGCTGTCTGGAATCAATTTTGCCAGCTGGTAATGAAATAGAGGCTGTGGATTATCTACTATCTTTTTTTAAGTGAATCAGATGAAATTACAGCATTTAATAATTTGTTTGTCCGCAATGATTGGGGTGCAGTCCAGTGCCAATGCGGCCATATTGCCGGAAGGTTTTGTGCTGAATGGAACAGAAGGGGCTGCATTTGAACCCAATCTAATTAATCCTCATTGGACATTTGCACCAAATAATGAACTAAAAGACTCGGCAAGCAAAACCACCATTCCTGCTCGAACACGGTTTATGCTGCTGGACTCGGCCGGCTTGGGGCAAATTCGATCCTACGCCCAAAAAGCCCCTCAAACTCAGGTACGTATCTGGGGCTTTATGACATCCTACCAGGGACGCAATTACCTGTTTGCTTTGCAGGCAGTACCGCTGTCAGTCCCCATGTCTGAACCGAACCAGCCATCCTTGCCGACGCCCCCTGCCGATGCCAATCAGCCGCCGGTGATTCCCGATGCGATTATGAAGATGCTCAAATCGCAAAGCCGCGTGGACTTGGTGAAAATATCACAAGCCGCACCGGCCGACAGCGATTTTTCGTTGGTTGGCGCTGTCGGATTTGTCAATCTCAAAGAAAAAACATTCGAACCGGACGGGTTTGGCAGGAATATCGATTTAAGCCGCTACACCCTGCTGCCTTGCATGACCCTTCAGAAAACCGAAGAATTGCTGGCCGAAAGTCTTGGTAAACGCCGATTCACCTTGTCGGGCATTGTGACGGTAATGAATAACACGCGGTATTTGCTGATTTACCGCGCAGCGCCGACATTCACAAACGGCAATTTGACGCCCTGAGTTGAGGCACAGGATATTATGCTGGACAAACTGATTCTTTCCGCCAAAGGCCCGCAGTGGCAAAAAAAAGTTAGCCAGGTACACCAGGCTGTCAAGCAGGCGACTTATTTCCAAGATGGCGACGCCAACGACCAGGCACTAAGCGATATTCTGCACGCCGTTAAGATGCGCGGCGATAAGGCGCTGGAGCAATACGGGCGGCAGTTTGATAAGGTCGCTCTCAAATCGGCACAATTCCGCATCACACAAAAAGAACTCAACGAAGCCCACGCTTCATTAGACAAGCAGCTGCTTGCCGGATTGCGTAAAGCGATTGACAATGTGCGGCGGTATCAGAAAGCCATCTTCATCGGCAAATCGAAAGCCGTGCCAGGACTGTCTGCCGGCGTCCGCTACACGCCAATCCATCGGGCAGGCATCTGCGTTCCCGGCGCCAGCGCCCCCCTGCCCAGTACCGTGATAATGACCGCCGTGCCGGCACAGGCTGCCGGCGTAGAAGAAATCGCCGTCGTCTCGCCCCCTCGCTATCAAGGCACTATTCATCCGGTCATCCTGGGCGTTTGCCGTGAACTGGGCATTACGGAAGTCTATCGGCTCGGCGGCGCACACGCCGTCGCGGCACTGGCTTACGGCACAAAAACGATTCCAGTCGTCGATAAAATTGTCGGCCCGGGCAACCAATGGGTGCAAATGGCAAAACGCAAGGTCTTCGGCGCAGTGGATATCGACTCGGTCGCAGGCCCCAGCGAAGTGCTTATTATCGCCGACAGCAGCGCCAATCCCGCCTGGGTTGCCGCCGATATGCTCAGCCAGGCCGAACACGCCCCCGGCAGCGCCTTTTTGTTCACCACCTCCGCACGGCTGGCAAAAGCCGTCGTCGGCCAACTGGAAATACAACTGGCACATCTGGTTGAGCGTCAGGAAAAAACACGCGACTGTCTAATCCAGTTTGGCGGCATTGTCGTCTTTGATTCGACCAGCAGTTTGCTTGCCGAAGCCAACCGTTTCGCCGCGGAGCATCTGCAAATTCAATGCGGCAAACAAAGCCGCAAAATCGCCGCCCAAATCCGCAATGCCGGCGCGATATTCATCGGCGGCTTCTCACCGGTCGCCGTCGGCGACTACTGGGCAGGCCCCAGCCACACCCTGCCGACAGGAACCAGCGCGAGGTTCTTTAGCCCACTGTCCAGCAATGATTTTATCAAGTCCATCAGCGTGATGGAATACTCACAGCAAAAGCTGAGCCAAAACGCCGCCGACATCATCCGCCTTGCCCAGACCGAAGGTTTGACCGCTCATGCCGGCAGTGTCAGCATCCGAGTACAAAAAAAATAAAGCAGGCTTGTAGGCATCCATTACCATGCGGCAAAAAATACAACAACTGTTTTTGCGGTTCGGTTATGAAATCCGAAAATTCCCCGATGCCTTCAAACAGCAGAAGAAACTCCTTGCCGGCATCCCCAATCCGGTCATTTTCGATGTCGGCGCCCATCATGGCTATGTTACGACATCCTACAATAGCCTCTTTGCTGACGCCTCAATCTATTCTTTCGAGCCATTTGCCGAATCCTTTGCCGTCCTGAAAAACAGGACACGGCACATCCCCGCTATCCATCCCTATAATCTGGCCGTCAGCAATCAGGTCGGCACGGCTATCTTTCGTCAAAATATCTCGTCAAACACCAATTCCCTCTTGCCTTCTGAACCAGACACCCCCGCGATATGGGGTAAGGGAAAGCTGGAAACCCAGCGGGAAATTACCGTGCAGACGACAACCCTCGACCAGTTTGCAAAGGACAATCATATTGACCGCATCGACCTGCTCAAGATGGATGTCCAGGGAGCGGAATATCTGGTTCTCGAAGGAGCAAAAGAATTGGTCAAAAGCGGCAAAATCGGAATTATTTATACCGAAATCATCACCTCGCCGGCCTATACCGGTCAAAAGCCGTTTTGCGAAATTCTCACGCAGTTGTACGATATGGGGTTCTGCCTCTACAATTTCTACAACATCTATCCGCCCGCCGAAAAAGCCAAACAGATGGACGCTATTTTTGTCAGCAACAGATAAACCCTCACGCAAAACACGATCTAATACTTGTTCAATATCTTGTATTTCTGTATCTTGTAATTCAGTATCCGTTCGGTTATGCCCAGCTCTTTGGCGGCTTTGCGCTGATGGCCGGCGGTTTTCTTGAGCGCATCGACAATCAGTTCCCGTTCCAACGTTTCAACCTTATCAGTCAATGTTAGTCCATCGGTATGGATTGTCTTTTGCGGCATCTGGAGCGACGGCGGCAGATACTCAGAACTAACCACATCACCATCGCACAGCAGCACCGCCCGTTCGATGCAGTTTTCCAGTTCCCGCACATTGCCGGGCCAGTGATAGCTGGTCAGCATTTCAATCGCCGGCGTCGAAATGCGGGTAATATGCTTGTTGTTTTCGCGGGCGTATTTTTCCAGAAAATAATCCGCCATCAGCATAATATCATCCTTGCGGTCCCGCAGCGGCGGCATAAAAATCGGAAACACATTAATACGGTAATACAAATCCTCACGAAACAGCCCCGACTTGATTTCCTCTTCGAGATTCTTATTGGTCGCCACAATGATGCGGACATTGCATTTAATGGTCTCATGGCCGCCGACCCGCTCAAACTCCTTAAATTGGATAATGCGCAGCAGCTTGACCTGGAGATTAAGCGTAAAGTCGCCGATCTCATCGAGAAATATCGTGCCGCCGTTGGCCAGTTCAAAACGGCCGGCTTTGCGGTCTGTCGCACCGGTAAAAGCCCCCTTCTCATGGCCGAACAATTCGCTTTCCAGCAGCGTCTCCGGCAGAGCTGTGCAGTTGACCTTGATAAAGGGCTTGTCGGAACGCAGGCTGCTGTAATGAATCGCATGGGCGACCAGGTCTTTGCCGGTGCCGCTTTCGCCGCGAATCAGCACAGTGGCATTGCTGTTTGCAACCTGCTCGATAAGCCGATAGACCTGCTGCATCGCATTGCTGGTGCCGACCATATTGCGTATTTTGAATTTGCTTTTCAGTTCGCTCAGCAGACGGGCATTTTCGTTGCGCAATTCCCGTTTGTCGGATTCCAGCATATTATTGAGCTTGACCGCCTGAGCGACCATCGTCGAAATCACCTCCAGCAGATTAACATTTGCCTCAAAATCATCGCCGCTGGACACTTTCTGGTCCGCACTGATGGCACCAATGGTGCGGCCTTCGAGTGTAATCGGCACACAGAAAAAGGCTGTCTTGCCGCCTTTGGTCTGGCTGCGGGGGCCGGTCTTGGCGAGAAAACGGGGGTCTTTGCTGATGTCCGGGACCACCACCTCTTTGCCGGTCTGCACGACTAAGCCGGTAATACCTTCGCCGACTTTATAGGTTACCTGTTTTTTGGACTCCTCGCTGATGCCATGAGCCACCTTGATACGGATCATCTCATGCTGCGGGTCTAAAAGCGTAATGACCCCGCGTTCGAGCTTCAAATACGTTTCCATCAGGTGCAATATCGATTGCAGCGTAGTCTCCAAAACCAGTGACTGCGAAAACACATTCGCTATCTCGGCTAAAAATTCGACTTCTTTGGCCAGTTTTTTCGCCATTTTCAGTTCTCCATTCAAAACATTCAATTCTACAAAATTGTACCACATCTTTTTCAAATTACAATTTTGTTCTCAATTTTTTTAAAAAAAGTCAAAAATGACCCGACCGCGCACTGTTGCAGAATGACACTTGGCGTTTGTTCGGCCAGCCATCAACGCAACCAGCCATCAACGCAAGCTAAAGTGTCATAAAATCCACGTTTGCAGGTTTGCACTGAAAAAAGGCTTGCCAAATCCAAAAATGGATTTATAATCCACTCTTTCATGCAGCCCAGGTGGCGGAATTGGCAGACGCGTCAGGTTGAGGGCCTGATGGGGATTATACCTCGTGCTGGTTCGACTCCAGTCCTGGGCATAAAAAAAGCGGGAAAAGAGAATTCTTTTCCCGCTTTTTGCATTTCACTGAATACCGTTACGTTTAGGCCAACGCATCCGTCACCGCCTTAAGCAGCACCTCAGGTTTGACCGGCTTTTCCAGAAACTGCTTGACTGGAAGCCATGTCTCATCAGGTTCAAAACCGAAGGGCAAATTCATTTCCTTACGGACGCCGGTAACCATAATTACTGGCGTACCCTTGACTTCCGGCATTTCCTGCAGTTTTCTGGCCACATTAAACCCTTCATCCTTGGTGTTCATCATCACATCCAAAAGAATCAAATTGGGCTTGATCGCCTTAGCCTTCTGCATGCCTTCCTGGCCATTAGACGCCGACTCCACATCGTATCCTTTGGCCTCCAGAAGGTTTTGTACTGATTCAACCAGATCCGCGTCATCGTCAATTACTAAAATCTTTTTAGCCATCTTGCCACTCCTAAAAAATCGGCACCGTTGTTATTATTGTTGTCCCGGTATGGACATTGTTATACACGATATTGCTCTAAAAGTCTCCATAAATCTATGGAATTTCGCAATAAATTGCTCAATTTCCAAAAATTCAAGCATCACGCCGCCTGTGTCCCTTTTCGGTATTGGTTAATCAAAGCAACTACTTTCTTAGAGTCCAATTCTCCATAGATTTTGTCGTCAATCATAATAACAGGGGCAATACCGCAAGCTCCCAGGCAACGGGCTTCATGCAGCGTGAACATCATATCTGCAGTTGTCTGGCCAAGTCCAATTCCCAATTCTTTGGTCAGCGTTTCCAGCAGCTCGCCGGCGCCCTTGACATAACAGGCTGTCCCCAGGCAGACACTAATAACGTGTTTGCCAATCGGATTGAGGTTGAAATAATGGTAAAAGGTCGCCACACCCCAGATATGAGCCGTCGGAATCTGCATCCCTTCGGCCACCATATCCATCATCTCTTTGGGCAAATATCCGAACAATTCCTGGACTTTATGCAGCACGGAAATCAAATGCGAATCCGAGTGTTCCTGCTTGCTTTTCTCGGCGATATACTGCTTGAGCGTCTCTACTTTCTGTTGGTCAAATTGTGTCATGATCAATCTCCTGAATTATAGTTTTCGAGCTTCAGCAGGAATAATTCCGGCCGGCGTTTTAGCGTGATAGTGTGTATGCAGCAGTTTGTGGGCAACTGGACTTCCCGGCCGCTGGAGAAATTCCCGATACAGCTTCTGCACATCCGGGTTGTCATGGCTGCGTCGAATGGTATTTTTGCGGTCGATTTCATAGAGGGCGCCGGCTCGCAGCATCAACGCCTCTTCATCCAGCGGAATTGCATTAGCCTGGGCGTACGGCTGACCGCCCCCGCCGACACATCCGCCCGGACACCCCATAATCTCGATGAAGTGATATTTGGTCGGGTCTTGCCGCACCGTTTCAAGCAATTTGCAGGCGTTGCCCAACCCGTGAGCGACGGCCACGCGAATTTCCTGGCCGTCCATCATAATCGAGCCTTCCTTGATGCCTTTAAGGCCGCGAAGTCCTTCCAGTTCAATATCTACCAGTGTCTGTCCGGTCGCAAGTTCATACGCAGTACGAATCGCCGCTTCCATCACGCCGCCGGTTGTTCCGAAAATGGTGCCGGCGCCGCTGGACATTCCAAGCGGATGATCCGGCTTTTCCGGTTTAATATCCACAAAATCAATGCCCGCCGACTTAATCATCCAGGCGCCTTCACGGGTGGTAATCACCGTATCGACCGTCCGCATTCCATCCAGCAGCAATTCCGGCCGCGCCGCTTCGTACTTTTTGGCCGTGCAGCACATCATCGCAACGCTGTATATCTTTTTGGGGTCAAGGCCCAGCTTCTGGGCGAAATAGGTCTTGGTAATCGCCCCCTGCATCGACATCGGCGACCGGCAGGTCGAAACATTGTCAATCAAGTCGGGATAGAACTGCTCAAGGCATTTCATCCAGGCGCTGGAGCAGGAGGTAATCATCGGCAGTTTGCCCTTATTCTGGACGCGCTCGAGAAACTCCGTCGCCTCTTCCATAATGGTCAGGTCGGCGGAGAACTGGGTATCAAACACATAATCAAAACCAAGTTTCCGCAGTGCCGCCACGAGTTGACCTTCCATATTGGCTCCCGGTTCCAGCGAAAATGCCTCGCCGACAGCCGCACGAACCGACGGTGCAAACTGCACCACCTTGATAAGATTGGGGTCGTTGAGTTTTTCAAACAGTTCCTGCGTATAGTTCTTTTCAAGGAACGCCGCCGTCGGACACACATTGATGCATTGCCCGCAGCAGGTACAGACGCTTTCGCTCATCGGCAGATTGTACGCCGGCATCACGACGGTATGGAAGCCGCGGTGTGACTGCGTCAGGTTGTGAACCTGCTGGATTTCCGAACACATCCGCACGCAGCGTCCGCACAGGATGCACTTGTTGGGGTCGCGAATGACCGCATCGCTGGACAAATCCTTCTCATAATGCTTGCGTTCGCCCTCGAAATGCCGAGCCCGAATGCCCATCGACGCCGCCAGCCGCTGCAGTTCACAGTTGCCATCGCGTTCGCAGGTGTGGCAGTCCATCGGGTGATTATCCAGAATCAGTTCGATGATATCGCGGCGCGCCTTGCGCAGCTCCTGCGTATTGGTATGGATTTTCATCCCGTCGCTGACCGGAAATGCGCACGAGGCGACATAGCTTTTGGCGCCTTCGACTTCCACGATGCAGACGCGGCAAGCGCCCTCAATCGACAGTTTGGGATGATAACACAGGCGGGGAATCTTAAAACCCAGTTTATCAGCCGCCTGCATAATCGTCTGATTAGGCTCGACTTTGTACGGTTTATTGTTAATGCTTATCGTTATCTTTTTGTCCATTATTGTATCCCTAACACATTAAGCTCTTGTGATCGCGTTAAATTTGCATGCCGAGAAGCACTGTCCGCACTTGATGCATTTGACCGTATCAATGCGGTGCTTTTCCTTGCGGCTGCCTTCGACGGCGGCGGCCGGACAGACGCGCTTGCACGCTCCGCAGCCGACGCAGTTATCCTGTACCGTATAGGTGAGCATTGCTTTGCATGCCCCGGCACGGCATTTCTTTTGTTCGATATGCTCTTCGTATTCCTCGCGGAAATTCTTGATGGTGCTTAACACCGGATTTGGCGCCGATTGTCCCAGGCCGCACAGCGACGCCTTTTTAATCAGACTGCCAAGCCGTTCCAGTTTTTCGATGTCGCCCTGCTTGCCTTTGCCTTCGGTCAGGCGGGTTAGAATTTCCAGCATTCGCTTGGTACCTTCGCGGCACGGTGTGCATTTACCGCAGGATTCATTCTGCGTAAATTCGATAAAGAATTTGGCGATATTGACCATACAGGCTGTTTCGTCGATAACAATCATCCCGCCGGAGCCCATAATGGAGCCTGCTTTGGCAAGCGACTCATAATCGATTTCCGTATCCAAATATTGATCCGGCAGACAGCCGCCGCTGGGACCGCCGGTCTGGATTGCTTTGAACTTCCTGCCGTTGGGAATCCCGCCGCCGATGTCATAGACGATTTCCCGCAGAGTCGTACCCATCGGGACTTCCACCAGCCCCGTATTGTTGACCATGCCGGCAAGGGCGAACACTTTGGTACCCTTGCTGGTCTGGGTTCCGATGGAAGAAAACCACGCTGCGCTGTCCAGGATAATGACCGGGATATTTGCCCAAGTCTCGACGTTATTGATAACCGTGGGCTTGTCGAACAAGCCGCTGACGGCCGGATACGGCGGACGCGGACGCGGCATCCCGCGGGCGCCTTCGATTGAGTGAATCAATGCGGTTTCCTCGCCGCAGACAAACGCCCCGGCACCCAGACGGATTTCGATATCGAATGAGAAATTTGACCCCAAAATATTTTTACCCAGAAAACCCTGTTCCCGGGCGGCGGCAATCGCCTTTTCCAGGCGCTTAATTGCCAGCGGATATTCCGCACGGATATATACAATACCTTTGCTCGACCCGGTCGCGTAGCCGGCGATAATCATTCCTTCCAGCACGGTATGGGGATCGCCTTCAATAGCGCTGCGGTCCATAAATGCGCCCGGATCGCCTTCATCGGCGTTGCAAATCACATACTTGTCCGGCCCCGGCTGTTTGGCGGTAAATTCCCACTTGGTTCCTGTCGGGAAACCCGCTCCGCCCCTGCCGCGAAGGCCGCTTTTCTTGACCTCGGCGACCACCTGTTCGGGCGTCATCTCGGTCAATACTTTGGCCAGCGCCTCATAGCCCCGAACCGACAGATAATCGTCGATATTTTCCGGGTCGATGATACCGCAGTTGCGCAGTGTTATACGCATCTGCTTGCCGAAGAAATCCACATCGCCGAAGATACGGAAGAACCGGTTATACAGATGGTCTTCTTGGATAGTCAGCCGAGCGACGGGACACTCATTGACAATGTGGGACTCCACGATTTCCACAATATCGTTTTCGCTGACGCCGCCATAGATTACATAGCCCGGGTTGATGATCATGATTGGACCTTTGGCGCACATCCCAAGACATCCGCTCAAATGGATGCTCACGCGGGATTTAAGACCCCGTTTATCCAGCTCTTTGTCAAGCACCTGGCAAATCTTCTGCGAGTGCTTGGCAATGCAGGATGGGGCGTCGCATAAAGTTACTTTAAATTGCACGTCTGGCACAGTTGTTTTTCCTTTCTATCTTATATCAGCCATTCGGCGATGACTTCGCCTTTCTTAATATGCCGTTCGATAATATCGCGCGCACGCTGCGGCGTTACCCTGCCGTACTTATACGGAATTTTGCCTTCCTCGACGACTTCGACCGTCGGCTCCAAATTGCAGCGTCCTGCACAGCCTTTCTGACTCAGATAGATATCCGAAAGACCGTTGGCAACTGCCTGACGGAACACATCCATCACCTCTTTGGAACCAGCCGCAATTTCACAGGTCGCCATACCGACATAAACACGCTTGGTGGACAGATACCCTTTACTAATAATGCGGGCGACCGCCTGAGCGCGTTTCTTTTTAATCACATCCAATGGTGTTACCACGTTCATACCCTTTCTATATCAAATACAAATGCGTTACCTTGCTCGCGCGGCTCCACATCGATACGGCCGCCGTGAGCCTCTATAATCTGACGAGTGATATACAATCCCAGCCCTGTGCCTTTGACTTTTTTCTTTTCCGGCACATCCAGACGGGAGAACTTCTTAAACAGCACCGATTTCTGCTCGGCCGTGATCGGACGGCCGTCGTTGTAGACCTCAACTCGCACCTTTTTATCGGCAACCGCTGCCGCAATGACTATTTTGCCGTTCTCCGAACCGTATTTGGCGGCGTTATTGACTAAGTTATTGGCAACAATCTGCATCAAATCCAAGTCTGCCGAAACGCGGATTTCCGGGTCCATCTGCACCTGCAGGGTCATCTTCTTGTCACTGATCATCTTGGAAAATGTCTGAACCGACGGCTCGAACACATCCGCCCACAGACTGAATTGCGTCCTGTTGATATCCAGATTGCCGCGCTCAATCCGGCTCAGGTTCAAAAACTTGCGAACCGTCGCCGCCAGATAATCGAGGTTGCGGCAAATCGAATCGATGGCTTTCTTCTGCTTGAAATTAATCATCCCCAAAAAGCCATCCCGAATCGAATAGGCATTCATAATTGCCGAAGACAGAAGACCTTTGAGTTCGTGAGCCACAAACCCAAGCAAGTCCATATAACTCTTGTTCAGTTCGGCCAGCTTCTCATTGGTTACTTTCAGAGCATTTTCCCGCTGTTCGAGTTTGATGCTCATCTCGTTAAAGGATTCGGCAAGCTGATTCAATTCCAGGATGGTTCCCTGCGTATCCACTTCATGACCCAATTCGCCCAGCGACAGCTTCTTGGTTGCATCAATCAAATGCGTCAGCGGTCTGCCGACCGAGCCGGCAAGCCATATCGCAATACCCGTCGCCAGCAGACTGGCAAGTACTACCACGGTAACAAAGGCAATCAATATATGGAAAGCCATCCGGTTAAACGGCTTTTCCTGAATCCCGACATACAGCACTCCGATAATGGTTCCATTGACATTATAAATCGGCTCGTATGCGGCCAGATACCATTCATTGACCACAAACGCCCTGTCGGGCCAGCGAAATCCGCCTTCCACAACCTTTTTATATACATCCTCGGAAATCCGCGTCCCTATTGCCCGCTGCCCATTTTCGTTGAGTACATTGGTCGTAATACGAACATCATCCTGAAATACAGTTACTGTCCCGACCGGTTTGCCTTCATACAATTCATGTCCGAATACGAGGTCTCGAATACGATCCACCAGATACGTATCCCGATTAATCAGTCGGCCGCCATAGATAATTTCAGCGACCCGGCCCTGCTCATCTTTGAGCGGAATAGCACATTCTTTGGCCATTGCCGATTCCAGATGAACCAGCGACGACGGCCGGGCTTTGGGCGTGGACAAAATCGGAATCCGGCAGCGTTCCTGAAGTTGAGCGGGCATCTGGAATAATTCCGCCTTGCCAATTATTCGGGTCCCGCCGACAGGTTCTAATTTCTCCAGGCACTTCTTGACAATCTCACTGGGGCTGCCCGCTGCCTGTTGTACCGAAATCCGATACAAATAGTCTAATTTTATCTTCTCTTGCAGACTGCTTAGGTCTTCCTTAAAATTGACCATCGAAAACGCAGTGCCAATACGCTCGATTTCACCTGCATAGACCGTTCGCGCACTGTCCAGGTAGCGGTTGACCTGATGCTGGGCGCGATCATAAATATCCTCTTTGATCACATAACAGCCAAGGGCAAAAATACTCACACCCAATATCAGGATTACCGCCAAAAACGACAGCAGTATTCTACTTTTTAGATAACGAAATTTCATTCCAGCGTTTCTATTTCCGACTTCGCACCTGTGTTAACAAAATAAACCAGATTTTCCAACTCCACTTCCAGATTGATATTGCTGACGATTACATCTTCAGCGCCGCGAAGCTGTATCGGGGCAAAGTTCAAAATCCCTTTGATTCCTGCGGCAATCATCAATTCCGACACATGATGAGCCGATACATCCGGTACCGCCAGAATCGCAATTTTAATCCCATGCGCCTGGACATAAGGACGAAACTCCTCAAGCGGCAGCAGAGGCACATCCGCCAGTTTATTATATTTGGCAGGGTCGATGTCAAAGCCGGCCACAACCTTAATGCCGCCCGACTCGAATCCGCGGTACCGCAAAAGAGCCTTACCGATATTGCCAACGCCCACAATCACAACCTTTTGAACCTCATTTTTGCCGAGGATCAGCTCTATCTTGTCGATTAACTCATCGACCCGATAGCCGCCCCGCCGGTTGCCCGTGATGTTAAATAACGAAAAGTCCTTCCTCACCTGAGACGATGTAACCCCTGCCGCATCCGCGAGGTTTCCGGAAAAAACCTTCACAAATCCCAGGGATTTCAATCTCTTGAGGGCATTTTTGTACCGCGACAACCTGATAATGCATCTACGATTCATTCTCACCTACATTCAGTACCATAATCTATGTTCTTCAATCGCGTATTAAGGAAGCGTAATGTCTGTTATTTATCACCTTTGGGTACACTCTTTGAGAAATCCTACACATAATAGAAAAAAAGTCAACAATTATTGATATTTTTTTCACAATAATTTTAAAATATTTCAATTCTATAAATATTTTGATAAGTATATTTATTAAAATAATTTACGAAAATTTCAGCAGTATTTCCTGTCTAAATATGTATCATCTTGTTCTGCAAATGTAAGAATTCAATGCCCCAACCGCAAAAGGTGTTTGCCCAATACGTATAAAACCAGTACAATAAAACTGGTTGTCAAAATACTTTTGTTCCCATAATGAACCCGTAAATGTCAGAAAAGCAAATACTGCCCTTACCTTTGACCGCCAAAGAGATGACTGACCGCGGCTGGAAGCAGCCTGATGTTGTCCTGGTTACCGGCGACGCCTATGTCGATCACCCCTCATTTGGGGTTGCCCTGGTAGGCCGTTATCTGGAAAGTCTCGGCTATCGGGTGGTGATCCTGTCGCAGCCGGACTGGCGGACGGTGGAGTCCTTCCGCATTTTTGGGCAGCCGCGATTGTTTTGGGGCATCACTTCCGGCTGCATCGACTCACGGCTGAACCAATACGCCTCGATGGGACACAAACGCAAGGAAGACCTCTATAGCCCAGGCGGCGTTGTCGGATTGCGTCCCGACCGCCCCCTGCTGGTCTATGCCGCCCGTGCACGGGAGGCGTATAAGAATATCCCGATTGTCTTAGGCGGCTTGGAGGCCAGTCTTCGCCGTCTGGTGCATTATGATTACATCGAAGACCGCATCAAACGCTCCATCCTCATCGATGCCAAAGCAGATATCCTGGTTCACGGAATGGGTGAAACAGCCATTGCCCAAATCGCCGCCCGATTAGCCGAAGGAAAAACCATCGACGATCTGACGGATATTGCCGGCATTGCTTATCGGGTCATTCGCGATTTAAAAAAACCAGATAATGCTATCCTGCTGCCATCGTTTGAAGAGATAGAACATCAGAAATCTCTATTTATGGATGCTCAGTTAGCTTACCAAAAGGTTGCACATCCCGGCAGTCAGCCGGTCTTTCAAGAACAAAATCCGGGCTCGATTGTAGTCAACCCCCCTGCTAACCCGCTTTCCAGCGAGCAGCTCGACAGGTCATATATACTGCCTTTTACGCGGCAGTGCCATCCCATCTATGATAAACGGGGCGGCGTGCCAGCACTGGCGCCGGTGCAAACCAGCGTCGTAACGCACCGCGGCTGCTTTGGCGGTTGTAATTTCTGTTCGATATTTTTTCATCAGGGCAAACAGATTCAGAGCCGTTCCATCGACTCCGTATTATCAGAAATCAGCGTCATCTCGCAGCAAAAAGGATTTCGCGGCACCATCAGCGATATCGGCGGACCCACGGCTAATATGTATGGTATGGCCTGCTCCCGCAACACCCCTTGCGACAAGACAAGCTGCCTGTCCCCCAAAATCTGTCCGCATCTGAGAAC
Organism: uncultured Pirellulales bacterium; assembly: GCA_964537635.1. Taxonomy (GTDB): domain Bacteria; phylum Planctomycetota; class Phycisphaerae; order Sedimentisphaerales; family Anaerohalosphaeraceae; genus Anaeroglomus. The sequence continues at coordinate 8,907 of CAZICJ010000020.1, read as the reverse complement.
GCAGTCGCCTGCCCAGCTCAAACTGCTGGATGCGGTGCTTCGTCTGCAAGGGGCAAAAAAATTCCGTGCCTATATCGCCTCCGGCGTCCGTCATGATCTTGCGCTGCACGATAAAGACTATATGATGCTGCTGGCTCGGCATTTTACCGGCGGCCACTTGAAAGTCGCCCCTGAACATTACTGTCCGCATGTACTGGATTTGATGGGCAAGCCGGACTTTGGACTGTTCGAGGAGTTTGAGAGCCGGTTTGCCGATATCTCCCGCAAGGCCGGTAAGGAACAATATCTGGTGCCGTATTTCATCAGCGGTCATCCGGGCTGCTCCTCGGATGACGCCCTGAAATTGACCGATTATCTGCTTAACCGCAACTGGCAGGTGCGGCAGGTGCAGGATTTTGTCCCCATCCCGCTGACGATGTCGGCGGCGATGTATGTATCGGGCATGTCCCCGCGCAAAAAAACTATTTTCATACCGCGCGGCCACAGCGAGAAAAAACTCCAAATCGCCCTGCTGCAATACCATCAGCCGCAGAATGCCAAACTGCTTGCCAATTATCTATCCAGCCGCAACATGCACAAACTGCTGTCCCGAATCCGGCATATCCAATCGCTTAACCGGCAGAAAGGACGATAATCCCAATGCACACCTGGGTCGGATTGAGTCTGGCGGCGCTGCTGGCCAACACCTTTAAAATTTTCATCGTCAAACGCGGCTGTCAGGCGATTGATTCGCGGCTGGTTGTGTTATCGGGACGAGTGGTCAGCGCCGTGGTCTTGCTGCCGTTTTTGTGGATTGCCGGCAATGGGTTCCCAACCGACGGCCTGTTCTGGCTGGTCACTGCCGCCACCTCCCTTTTGACGGTTGTCGCCAATATCCTGCTGACCGATGCGGTCAAACACGGCCGGCTGACCGTCGTTATGCCGACCCAGGCGGTCGTACCGGTCTTTTCGCTGCTGACGCTGGCGGTATTCTGGAAAGAATTGCCCTCCTGTCAATCTATCATCCTGATGTGCCTCAGTATGGCCGCTGTTGCGTGGACGATTTATACCGATACCCGAAATCAATCCGGTCATCGCGGCTGGATATGGGTTGTGTATTCACTGACCGCAGCGGCAATCTACGGCGTCTCGACCATCCTGGACAGAGTCGCAATCGTCCGCGTTGTTCAAGGCGGATTGGCTTACTCTGCCTGCTGGAATCTGTTGAGTGCCGGGTTGATGGCTATCGAAGCCTTGCGGTACGGCAGTTTCAAAACCGCCTCATGGAACGCATCCATCATCCCGCTATTGCTGTATTCGGCGATGGCAATGACGGCTTTTCTCACGCAGCAATGGGCAGTCCAGTTGTCCCAGCATCTGCCGGGCGCCGTCGTGGAAGTCAAATCCATTGTCATACTGCACCTGCCGCTGGTGATTGCCGCCGGCTGGCTGAGCGAACCCCCAATCCGCCTGCGGCGGCTTATTCCGGCGCTGGCTGCCGCCGGCTGCGGGATTTTACTTGTTCGTTCGATGATGTCGTAGGATAATTCCCCTATGCAAAATATCCACCATCGACGGCTGAACTTACGGCTCAAAGACCTCAATAAAACGCTGGCAATTCTGGCTCTGCCGGCCATCGCGGAAAACTGCCTTGCCTCGATGGTTTTTTTCACCGACACGCTGATTGTCGGCTGGCTGCAAAATGAGGCCTATTTGGCCTCCACCGCACTGGCCGGCATTATGATGTTCTTGATGAACGCACCCTTTATCGGGATGTCCGTCGCCGCCGCATCCATCGTATCCCGAAGCTGGGGTGAGGAGGATTTCCACACCGCCCGTGCCACCGCTGGACAGGCATTGGGAATCTCTCTGGCTGCCGCAGCGGTAGCGGCAGTCATCGGAAGCTGGTATTCTTATCAGATTATGCTTTTTTTTGGCGCCTCGCCTGAAGTCGCCGCCGTCGGCGGCAAATATCTGCACATCCTGCTGATTTCCTGCATTGGCGGTCTGCCGCTGATTGTCAGCAACGCCATCATCCGCGGCATGGGTAATTCCATCATGCCCTTGTGGATTACCGGCACGATGAACCTGGTCAATATCGCCGCCAGCATAGTCCTGGCATTCGGCCTGCTGGGGTTTCCAAAAATGGGCTTTTACGGCGTCGCCGTCGGCACGGTCATTGCCAGAACTGTCGGCGCTGTGCTGTCGATTGGATTTCTGACCCTGCGCAAGGGGCTGTTCCTGCGATTTATGGATTTTGTACCCTGCCAGAAACGAGTTCTCCAGCGATTGCTGGCGCTGGCGTCGCCAACGATGTTCGAACGAACGGCAACCTCGCTATCCTACATGCTGTTTATGAAAATGGTTGCCATGCTGGGAACAACACTTCTGGCTGCCCATAATGTGGCGCTGCAAATTGAGGCGATAGCCTTTATGCCCGCATGGGGACTGGCTATGGCATCGACGACGATTACCGGTCAGGCCGTCGGCGCCCGGCTGGAACACATCGCCGAAATCGCCGTCAAACGGCTCATCTATTCGGCCGGCACACTGATGATTGCGACCGGCATTGTATTTGCGGTATTCGGCGACGACATTGTGCGGATATTCAAGGCGACCGAACCCGTGCTGCAGACCGCCGGATTGGCGCTGCGGATTTCCGCCCTGGAACTGCCGTTTTTGGCAATCACCTTTATATTTATGGGAGCATTGCGAGGCGCCGGCGACACCCGCTCGCCGCTGTATGTCTCGCTGTCGGGGACGCTTCTGGTGCGTTTGGGCAGTACCTATCTGCTGGCGTTTGTACTGGATTGGGGCTTGGCCGGCGTCTGGCTGGCAACCTGCTTAGACTGGATGGCAAGAGCCGCGAGGCTGGGATACTTCTTCAACAAAGGCGTCTGGAAAAAAATCCACCACACAGAAAAATCCCGCTACTGCCCCTGACACCCGCCCCACCTGTGACATTACCCCGAAAGCGGGAATCCTACTCTTCATTTTGAAATTTCCGAATTTCCGCTTTTTGAATTTGTTTCGGATTTCGTGCTTAGTGCTTCGAATTTTCCGCTCAATCCCATTGCATCTTTTGGGACTGTTCGATCAGTTCCTTGACATGGTCATCGACGGCCTTGTCTTTGTCGGCCTTGTACTTATCCAGTTCCGTTGCGCGCTTTTCGACTTCCTTTTTGAGTTCATCCAGCCGGGCTTTGAGCTCATCGTACTGTAATTGCTTTTTGGCAATGATGATATCAAACCGCATGGACGTAACCTCACGCAGTTCGGCTGCCAGCTTTTCCTGTTCAGGGTCTTTGGCAAAGCGGAGTTCCTCAACTAATTTATCGCGTTTTTTCACCAGTTCCATATCCTCTTTTAGCACTTCGGCCAGTTTGGGATTGGTCTTTTCCGCGCGGAGAATCGGCTCATATTTTCGCATCGTTTCCAGAATCTGCAACAGATACCGTTCTGAATTTTTTTCGCGAAGATTCTTGAGCCGTTCCGCCTGCTGCGGGTCATTTTTTTCCAGCCACGCAAGCAGTTGATTGTGAGCATTTTCCATCCGTTCCCGAATAGCGCCGCCGTGCGAACCGCCGGCCATCAGGTCTCCTGGTGCAAACGGCTGCTCCGGTCCTTGCGGCTGGCCGGGCTGCGCATCAGTACGCCCGCCGCGCTGACGCATCTGCTGAAACCGCTTGCCAAATTCACTCAGCAATTCAGCGCGGAATTGTTCGGGATTTTGGTCGCGAAGCGCTTCCAGCTCATCGGCACGCTGCGGGTTTTGCTCGCGAATCTGCCCTAGAAACTGCCCAATCCGCTCCTCGGACATCACTCGATGCTCTCCGGGCATCTGTCCCTGCATCCAAAACTCATCTTTTGCAGGAATCGGCTGGGGATCGACATTGGGTTTGTCATCCTGCCCGAATGATATTCCGCATAAAACAACCGCGATAGCCGTTGTCAATTTAATGTATTGCATAAGTTTATCCTTTCCAAAAATCACTGTCATAAGCCGACATTTCTATTTCTTCCACTTGCCCCGTTATTAAGGCCAAGTCATCCAATAAACTTCTATCATCAGCGCTATTGAGTGTTTCTATCCGCATTGCAATCACATCGATTTGGTCAGCAATGCCGCCCATCACAGGGTCTTGTTCCATCCGGGCGTCATCCTGCCAGATATCATACCCAGCCGCCGCCACATTGCCCACAGACGACCCCGTCGGATGCAAATCGACATATCGGCTCGCAAATACGGCCAGCAAAATCACCGCCGCCGCCACTGCCGTCCGCCGAATAGTCCGACCCCAAAACGCCCGCCGCCGCCGCATTTCCAGATGCGTCTGCACCTGACCGCGTATCCGCAGCAGCGTTTGTGCCGAAGGCAACGGAACCGTGCTGTCGGCGAATTTTTTATCGACAGCCGCCATTGCTTCCATAAACGCATCCGCATCCTGCGGCGAGAAATGCGCCTTCAATAGCCGACTGAGTTGTTCTTTATTCTCTTTCATCTGAAGTACTCACCATTCTTAAAGTTATTTCAATAATTCCCGCAGTCGCTTTAGTCCGCGATGCAGCTTCGATAATGTTGTGCCGATGGGTTCCTGCCGCAATTCGGCAAGTTCTTTAAATCCCATCTGCCCATAAAACCGCATCGTAATCAACTGTGCCGTATCGGAATCCAGCTTGCCCAGCAATTCCGCGATTTCATCGGATGCCAGCGACGCCGCATCCTGCTGCGATTCTTCCTTCGGCTGATTTTGAGACACGCTTTCCAGCATTTTTTTGTGCCGGTACTGACCGCGAAGATGATCCTTAAACAAATTGCCGGCCACTGTAAAAAGCCACGTATCAAAGCAGTCCCCGTGAAACAGTTCAATCTTTTGGATAAGTTTCACGAATAAATCGGACAGCAAATCTTCGGATGTCTGATAGTTTCCGGTCAAACGGTAAAAAAAACCAAAACATCGTCCAGAATACATATCAATCAGCCGGCCAAATGCCTCTGCATCCCCGCTTTTGCACTTGTCAATTAGCTTTTCAATCGGTGCCTGTTCCATCTTCAATGGTTTTTCCTGTCCCATGTAAAGACGCTGTATTTAGACTTTTTATTGCGAAGTTAACGAAAATGGATTGATTTTCAAATTTTTATGTATCTTATTTTATAGAAACAACTTAAGTCAAAGGCTCGTCATTTTCATCGTCTAAAGAATCTGTTTGGTCCGGCATTTTCCAGCTTTCTGAGTCCTCAATATCCTGAATTTCCCGGTTGATATACTTGAATATTTTATCTTGGAGCGGTGCCAGCCGGGAATTAAACGCATTTATGTTCTGATATGTCGCCAATAGCATATCGAGCCGCAAAAGTTGCCATTTTTGAAGACATTCTGCCTCTTTTATCGTACTAAATGGGTCACAAAGAAATGTCCTGCGACCGTCAGCATCCTGACGATAAAACTCACAATCTTTACATAAAATCATACACGAACTCCAATTTTATCCATTTTTCCCCAAACCAACACTTGATATTTTCATCATACCAGATATACTACGCGATTAAAGTAAAATCGAACAACAAAATATGAAATGGAGAATCGGATGGCTAAACCCAGAAGAAGACGTAAAATTGGCAGCAAAAAACGCAAAGCCAAGTGGAAGACGCGTCATAAAATTACCGGATAACTCTGGGGTTTATGGTATCCCCATAGACTCGACTGTGATTCTGTTGGAAAATGCAGAGTTTTGAATCTCAGAATTCTGCATTTTCTTTTTCGATTTGCTTATGCAGCACCACACTGTTACATTCCTGCCGGATAACAAATCTGTTCGCATTCATTCCGGTGCGACCTTGCTGGAAGCCGCCGGCCAGGCGGATATCATTTTGGTTAGCCCCTGCGGAGGGCGGGGGTTCTGCAAAAAATGCCGCCTGCGGATTGAGCCGTCGGGACGGGAAGTCATCGCCTGTCAGACCCGTGTGCTTTCCGATATGACCGTCTCGATTCTCAGCTCGAGCCGGTATTACGCCCACCAGATACTCGAACACGGCATTGGGCAGGCTGTTGATACCGAGCCGGTTATTCGCAAATTTTTCCTGCCCGGCACAATGAAAGACTTGGATGACTTTCAGCAAAGACTTCGCCTTGCCGCCGGCGGACACATCCACCACATCGACCGCTGCCAAGCCGAACATTTACAACGACCCGAAGGCATCACCGCGATTGTCAGTCATCGCGACGCTTGTCCTGCAGCGGATAAAAAAACGGGCGCATGCTTTGACCTGCTTGGTGCGGAAACAGGCCCCACATCCAAAGACCTCTACGGTGTTGCCGTGGATATCGGCACGACCACCGTCGTCGCCTATCTGCTGGACTTAAATACCGGCGATACGAAGGCGACGGCATCACAAGCCAACCCGCAGCACCGTTACGGCGACGATGTGATTAGCCGTATCGAATACGGCAGTACCGATGAAGGACTCCAGTCCCTGCATAAAGCTATTATCGATTGCCTCAATGAACTGATTGACCAGCTTTGCCGTCAGGCCTCTATCGCACCGCAATCCATCTACGAATTAGTCGCCGTCGGCAATACGACAATGAACCATCTGCTGCTTAAGCTGCCGGTCGTCCAACTCGGCCAAAGCCCGTATCGTCCGTACAGCGTCGCGGCACATCAGATCAGCGCCCCTCAAATATCCCTCAACATCAATCCGGCCGGCCGGCTTCACACGCCGGAAAATATCGCCGGCTTTGTCGGCTCCGACACGCTGGCCGCCGCCGTTGCCGCCAATTTCGACATCGAACACCGCAGCACCCTGCTGGTCGATATCGGCACCAACGGCGAAATCGTCCTGTGCCACAAGGGGCATTATTATGCCGCAAGCTGTGCCGCCGGTCCCGCGATGGAAGGCGCCCGTATTCTGCACGGCGGACGGGCGGTGCCGGGAGCCATCCAGCGGATTCTGGTCAATACGTCCGACATCGATATCGACATTATCGGCCAGGGCGAACCAAAATCCATTTGCGGCAGCGGACTGATTGACGCACTGGCAGTGCTGCTCGAATTGCAAATTCTGGATTCCACCGGACGATTCAAAAGCCGCGACCAATTGCAGCATCTGCCGCCGGCCATTTTGGAACGGCTGACCGACTATCAGGAACAGCCCGCCTTTATCTTTGCCAGACCTGCCAATCACGACCCGATTGTATTTACGCAGCAGGATGTCCGCCATTTGCAGTTGGCAAAAGCCGCCATCCGGGCGGGGATTAAAATCCTGCACCGTCAGGCACAGTTGGATGAACAGGAAATCAAGCAGATTCTGCTGGCCGGAGCCTTTGGCAATTATATCCAGAAAGCCAGTGCCGTCCGCATCGGCCTGCTGCCCAATGTGCCGCTGGAAAAAATCCACTTTATCGGCAACGCCGCAGGTTCGGGCGCGATGATGCTTTTATTGAATGGCGGACGCCGACAAATCGGCCGCCTGCTGGCTCAAAAAATCGAATATGTCGAACTGGCAGCCAATACCGCCTTTGAATCCATCTTCGCCGAATCGCTGATGTTTGACATAGACTAATCCCGTCCGTAATCCCCGTTTGGAGTACACTCACTCGGAGTTCACGATTTATCGTGTTTTTCCTACCCCTACGTTCTCCTCTCGACTCTCTAATTCGTGTCTGACCCTATCCCGTTCTCTACGCTATTGCAATCTATTTTCGAATCGTACACTTATCGGTATTTTCTCAGTATTACTGATCCGCCCACCCCCAACAGCAACAGCGTGCAGGGTTCGGGGATGGAGTGTCCTTCCATTGCCCAAGCGAAGTTGCCGGTGTTAAGCTGCCAATCCTGCCACTGGCTATCGACCTTTGCGGTTCCCCAAGACTGTCCCGCGGTATCGCTGAGTGCCCAGTAAAATCGCTGATAGTAGGTATCGTAGCCTTTGTAGATGTCCTCGGTATTCAGGCAATCTGCTTCAATGGACAAATAGTACTGCGTTTGGGAATTGAGCGTTAGACCGCTAATGCCCGGCAATGTAACCGCCAATTCGTAAGTATCGGTCGTGCTGTTGGTTAAAAGTTTGCTTATCTGGAACTTGCTGTTCTGATTTAACGGCTCTTCATATTGCCAAAGTTGGCTGCCGATAGCCGCAGGTGAGCTGCCGCCCTCATAGACCATAACCCGCATGGTTTCAATTGCGGCATTAAGCTGGACACCGCAGACAAACGACAGGCTGTCAATCTGCCAGGGATTGTCTCCCGTCAAAAGAAAGTCATCTGCCTGTGAAAAATGCCTGCCCGCATTCATCATCGAGCCGTTGTTATAGCCGCTGGTTCTGCCGCTAAGACCATTGCCAAAATGCAATCCATCGGCCGGCATTTGGTTGACCAGCGTTTCGGCCAAAACCGCAGAAGACAGCATTGCTGCAAGTAAACAAAAAATCACCCGTTTCATAATCTCCCCCTTAATTGCTGCCCTTAAGCCATTCGGAAGCCAATATCGACAGGTCAAAGTTATTGACACTGCCATCGGCGTTGATATCGCTCATCAGCGGTTCCGGGCCGTCACTAATAACGCTCAGCCGATAATTGCCCGTCTGGCCATTATAGCCGGCGATACGAATAAAGTATTTGACCCCCGCCTTTGCCCGCAAGGTCAGTTTAGACTGCTTGCAGTTGTAATTGTCATTAAACTCGATTTCAATAATATCTTCATCAAAAACCGCGAGGGTTGTATCAAAGCCACTGCCGAATGTATTTATGATGTAGTCGCCATCTGATGGAGCGATGAAAGAATACCACACATCGATTTGGTCCTTATAGCCATTTTGCGTGAGGTCCACGCCTGTTGCTCCAACCGATGAGGATTGAACAGGCAAACCTACTGTGAGGTTGTCCCCATGCGTTGGACAGAAACACCTTTGAGTTAAGGTGGAACTGT
>CAZICJ010000019.1:0-38895 GCA_964537635.1 uncultured Pirellulales bacterium | reverse complement strand
TGAGAATCCTGCATCTGCACCGTTCCACCAACGCATTAATCGGATGAGCCATTTTTTTTAACGCAAAAGATGCTAAAGGCGCAAGGGACGCAAGGGGATTTTTTTAGACAGGATTTACGGGATTGACAGGATTCAAGAATACAAGAACGCAAGAATAGAAGAATAAGAAAGGGATTCTTCCCCTTCGCTGCGCTGCGGGTCAGAATGACCCTCTCCCGGCTTCGCCGGACTCCCCCTCGGAAAGGGGGAGAGATTGGTTTTTTTGGTTGTGTCCCGGCGGTTGCACAGCCAGCTATTCGGATTTGACCCTGCGGGTCATTTATAATCCACTTGCATCTTTTGCGCCGTCAACGTCATTGGTATCCAACCTCCTGTCCGAAACTTCTCAATTTTCAATTCTACATTTTCAATTTCCGCCATCCCTCGTCTTTCTCGGTGTCCTCTGCGGCAAGAAATCGGTTTGCACCGCCGGCTATTCGGATTCAATCCTTGCGGGATTGGCAAGAAAATTAAACGTGAAAGAGCAGCCTGTAAAAATTCATTTAACCTCATTATTTCAAAGTAGTTATATATTTTTTTGTCGTCCGGATTGTGCCGGCGGCAGTCTGTTGACGACATTTCGGGAAAATTGGGGTAGAATGCTCTTGACCTAACACCGGCGGACTATGTAAGATTACCGATGTTTCGAGGGGATAATCGTGATTTTAGCCGTGCATGCAGGACATGTCGATTCGAATTTCGACTCGTCAAGAGCAAGTGAACTACTATTTAAGAAGAGGTATAGAATGAGAAACGGACATGCGATAAGGATGGGTCTATTGGCTGTTATGGTTTTTGCCGGCTGGGTATCTGCTGAGGATTTATCCGGCCGCGGCTGGCGGCTGTGGCTGGACACGAAAGCGGCGTGGATGGATGACCGCCTGTACACCCCCGACGAGATTACGGACATTGGCGACCTTCCGGTGAACCCGCCGACAGGCGGCTGGGATACATTGGCTAAGGATGCCGGCATCCAAGTCGCTCTTCCGGCGACCGTGGAAGAGTATTACTGGGAAAAAATGCTGCGTCCGTTCATTAACGACGAAGAAAACAGCGGATATAAAGAATGTGTTTCAAACAGCGGACACAACAAATGCGGCGGGTATCGCGGCGTCTCCTGGTGGTGGCGGCAATTCAATGCACCGAAAATGAACCCAGGCCAGCGGCTGGTTATTCACTTGCGGGCTGCGCGGTATCGAACGGAAGTATTCCTCAACGAGAAACTGGTCGGTTATAATATTCTGCCCCAGGTTCCGTTCAGTGTGGATGTTACCGAGGCTGTTCAGGCGGGAAACAATACCCTGGCGCTGCGTATCACCTCGCCGGGCGGCAACTATGAGTGGTATGACTGGATTACCAGCGTCTGGGGTTCCAAAAAGAACCCCATTCCGCTTTCGCATGGATTCTGCGGGCTGGATTCGGGCATTGAAATGCAGGTACGGGATGATGTTTATATTGAAGACCTGGCGGCGCTGAACCGCCAGCAGATCAACGATATCCGTATTATTACCGAAATCAAAAGCGTGAGCCGTTCCCAGAGCGGTGTTGTTGAATACCGCATCAAGGATGCGGATGGCAAAACGGTCTGGACGGGCGAGAAGGCGTTTTCCGTCGAGCCGGGCGCCTCTGCAATCCTTCATGAGGATGTAACTGTTGAAAACATCAAGCCGTGGGATATTGATACGCCGAATTTATACACGCTTTGTGCCGCAATCAAGGGCGCGCGGGATACGGATTTTGAGCGGACATTTGGATTTCGGACTGTTAGCCTTGAAGGAATCGGCCAGGACGCTATGCTTCGCGTCAACGGCAAACGCGTTGTTCTCAAATCCATGATTTCCTGGGGCTACTGGGCGATCAACGGGCTTTTCCCCGACGAGGAGCTGGCGCGCAAAGAAGTCGCAGCGGCCAAGGCGCTGGGGCTTAACTGTCTGAATGCACACCGCAATATCGGCAAGCCGCTGGTCCTGGAAGCCATGGACCGGCAGGGCCTGTTTATGTATGAAGAGCCGGGGGCGGGGGGCAACGCTTATGGCGACAGCAAGAATCTCAATGTCCGGATCGAACAGCAGTTGATCCTGCGCATGGTCAAACGCGACCGCAGCCATCCTTCGCTGTTTATGTATAACCTCTGCAACGAAATGGGCGTAACACCGGGAGATGAATCAAGCAAGCAGATGCTCGCGAAAATCAAGCAACTGGACCCGAGCCGCATCTTTACATCGATATCGGGCGTCAACCTTAACCCGCCGCATATATGCAGCGGGCCGGATAACCTGTATGAACGCTCCCAGTCCATGATGCGTCCGTGGGACGACACCCCGTTTTATATGGGCGGCGGGAACGACGCCGCCGGCTGGTACGATGAACATACCGTCAATGGGTCGGGCGTGTGGCTGGACACGATTTACAGGAACCCGAACGATTTCTGGCACAGGGCGCGGGAGAAAAAGAACATCCAGATATGGGGCGAGATGGCCGGTTTTGGTTCGCCGGACAACCACGCCGCTATGATCCGGTTTTTCGATAAAACCGGCCGGCCCGGCTACAGCAATCGCGACTGCAGGATTATCGATAAAGCCTACAATGCATATCTGGATCGGTATCATTTCAGAGAGGCTTTTCCGACAACGGAAAAACTCTACCTGTCGGCTGGCGACAAGAGTTATTCCTCATGGGCTAAGGTCATGACCGTGGCTCGTCTCTCCAATGACAATGACGGCCTGATCGGCAACGGCTGGGACAGTACACTCTACGACAACCACTCAGGGCTGGTTGACGGACTCCGCAATTTCAAGGGGTCGGATCCGGCCATTATGAAACGGGGGATGGAGCCGGTGATGATCGCCGTTATGCCCCGAAAGTTTATTCTGGATGCGGGCGGGGAGTCCGTGGTTGATGTGTGGCTGCTTAACGAGAAAAACCTTAACGGAGACTTCCGGCTGGAGGTCAAGGCGATGACGCCCTCGGGCGACCTGATCAAAAAGGTGGACAAGGATGTTACTATCCGGGGCGGCGATGTCTTTTCGCAACTGCTGATTGAAGGCGAAAAATTTGTACAGCCGCAAGCGGGTATGGCAAAATATATCGCTACCCTCACCGGCAAAGGACAGGACAGGCCGGCCCTGACGCGAGAGGAAGAGATTCACGTGGTTGACTGGAAAGGCAAACCCATTACCAACAAAGTGTATGTCTGGGAAGACGGCGCTGAAGTCCGCTTTGGCCTGAACAAACTCAGTGTTTCTCTGGTCGATACCCCCGAGCAGGCAGATGTGATCGTCTTTTCGTCAAAGTCCAACGGCGGTATTGTCGAAGTCCCCGGGGAATACTCGGCAGCGACGGGATTTGATCAGATGCTCAAATGCAATCAGGGTTCGAGACTGTTCGAGATGCAGGACTTGGCCGGCGGTCCCTGTGAAGTGGAGCTGCTGTTTGGCGAACCCGACAGCAACTCGGCAAAGAACGTTCAGCGCATGAATTTCGATATTAACGGCAAGCGTGTTATCGAGGATATGGATATCGATAAGGAAGCCGGCGGGGTTAATAAACTCCTTTCCAGGAAGCTTTCCGTCGATATCACGGACGGCAGGCTGGTCGTCGCTTCCAGCAATATTGACCGGCAGGAAAATATGATCCGCGGCGGATATAAAGAGAACCGTTCTACGGAAGTCCGGATACAGGCCGTCAAGGTTACGGATAGTCAAGGCAAGCAGATTGCGATGTGGGCCGGCGACAGGACGCTTAAGCATCGCGACGGAACCGTCTATCGGGAAGTATTCCCCAATCATCGAAAAACATTAAGGGAGTTCTCCGCACTGGCCAGAGAACAGGGCAAGCGGCTTGTAGTTTGGCCTGAATCGTCGGATATTATGCAAAAATTATTAGACAGCGCCATGCACGGGCTGATTCGTAATCAGCGCGGCGGATGCAGGGCCAATGAACCCTGGATGGGGGGGTGGTACTTTACGAAAAAGCACAAGCTGCTTGACGGTCTTCCTGTCGGGTGTGTGATGGACTGGAAATATCAGGCTGGAACCGCATACGGGCTGGATCATTTTTATGCAGACGCCGGTTCCGGCGGGGCGAGCAGTTTTAATTTCGACGCCAAGGGGTTGGATGTGGCCGTTGGCCTTGGCGCTGACCATCAGAGTAACCCCGGTATTGCCGCCGGCTCGCTTGCGGCGGGCAAGGGACAGATCGTTTTTGCGGCATTCCAGCAGTTGGTAAGAGCGACCCAAAATGAAGGGACGGCCTTTAATCACTTTATTGCCCTAAAAATACTGGGAAATGCAGTCCGATAGGCATTTTTTTTGAGGGCCACATCAAATTGCGGTGCGTGGCTAAGATGTGGTACAATTGGACCTGGCGATGTTTTTTGTGATTCGAAACAGAAGGGGGTTTTGGTCATGTTCGCCAGCCGGTTGTAGTTATGATTCATCGGAGAAAGACAGATGTTTAGGAAAAACGGGTTCACTCTGATTGAGCTTCTGGTGGTGATCGCGATCATCGCACTTTTACTGAGCATCACTTTGCCAGCGCTGCGGAAAGCCAAGCTGCAGGCGAGCCTGGTTCTGTGTACCGCGAACACCAAACAAATAGGCGGTCTTATCCAGTGCTATCGTGCTGACAACAAGGATTTTGTGCCTCCTGTGGCCAACCGGGACGCCGGAGACAGCGCTTACACAAGCGAACCTGCTGTCTATGCGTATCTGTCTCTGGGATTGCGGGATTACGCCGATTTGAAAGGGTTAAATAATACCTATCTGACGCAGCCGTACGGCCCGATTGGCAATCCGGATTTATATCAGGCTTTTTGCGATAGCGTTCTGCCTAAGTTTTTTGCATGCCCTTTTAACCGAAACAAGAAGGTCGCCCCGGTGCAGGATATGGGACAGGTAACCATAGGGGGTTATACAGCGCCGGGCTTTAAGATTGTTGGCCGCGGCGAGAGTTACGCAACGTGGCGATGGGGGGCTTATCGAGACGGTATTTTTCCGATCGGTATGACCGGTATATCGTATGCATTTAAAACCCCTAAATTCGGGTCGGTGCCGTGGGTTAAATGGGAGGTGGCGGGCTGCTCCTATCAAACGGCCAAGAACAACCAGACCAAATGGGATTCATCTCAATTTCGCAGGTTTGGCATCAGTGGCCCGTTTGATATGGCGATTGTGTACTGCGAACAGGGAGAAAATAACAACTGGGTTGGCCGCAGCGGACCTGACTGGGGGTTTTATAATCCCGGCAGCCATGAAAAGAAGGGCTTAGGCGGAACGAACGTATTGTTCGGGGATGGCCATGTCGAGTGGGTTGAAGGATTGCGAGTCGGCTGGCCATAAAACGAGATGCTCTCCCGGATGAATCGACGGCAAAAAAGGCCGTTGTGAATTGGGATATTAAAATCGAGGATATTGGTTCGCATGAGAGGATTTTCAATATGTTGATATCTGGAAGAAAAGGATTCACATTGATTGAATTGCTGGTTGTCATTGCGGTGATAGCTATGCTGATGTCCGTGCTGCTTCCGGGCCTCAGGAAAGCCAAAGACCAGGCACGAATGATCGTTTGCCGAAGCAATATGAAACAAATTGGATTGGCAGCCCATCTTTATGCCGAAGGAAATAAAGATTATATTCCACGGGGCGGGGATACCGTGGATCATACATGATTCAAGCTCTTTCTTCCGTATCTCGGTCAGGAAAGCAACCAGGGCGATTACCGCAATGTCAAAATTTATCGATGCCCCAGTTTTCCCGACAAAAGTCAGACGGTCTGCTTTGTGGTCAATTCACGGACCTTCGACAACAGTAGCGACATGGTTGGTCACGAGGTGGCCGCCCCGACGAAGCTGGATTCGTTCAAAAGACGCATGCAAACAGTGTATATGGCCGACAAAGAAGATGGAGCCTGGAGGCCGATTGTCAAAAAGGGCAACGAGGGTCCGGATGTTCTGCAAAAACTGGATGTGTTTAATGTCGGTCAATTGCCGAATTCGACGAGTGAGGATGCATTCTTAGGCCGCCGCGTGGCAAAGGCTCGTCATCGTCAGGGGGCAAACTATTTGTTTCTTGACTGGTACGCTGAATATATTGACACCAAAGATATGAATATCAACTACTGGCGCGATAAATAGGGCGCGGCGCCGTCCGCTTTTTCCCACTTGGCGAACATATCCAGACGGTTGATGATATCGAGGTGCTGGGTGCAGGCCAATTCGCATCTGCCGCAGCGGACGCAGTCTCTTGCCTCATTATTGCGGATTTGCAGGCTGCCCCATTTTTTCTGTTCGGCCAGTCCTTCGCCCAACTGCTGTTCGGTCTTGCCGGCCAGCAACAGGTCATTGTAGTACTGCATATAGGCGGCAATCGGGATTTCCATCGGGCATCGCCCCATGCAATAGCCGCAGCCGGTACACAACCGATTCATGTTTTTGGTAACACTTCGCTTGATGCGCTCAATATCGTCAGCCGTAAATGGGACAGATTTGTCGGCGACCTTGCAGGCGGTATCAATATGCCGGCGGGTCGTAAAGCCGTTGAGTGTAATGGTAATCTGCGGACAACTGATGCAAAACCGCAGCGCCGCCTCGGTCGGCGTTTCGCCGTCTTGTGCCAGAAAAGCCAGTTCTTTTTCCTTTTGCGGGATGATGCCGCCGGACAGCGGATTCATTGCCACAACCGCCATGCCGCGTTTAGCGGCTTCCAGTACGCCGTCCCAGCGAAAAAGAAAGTTCAGGATGTTGAAGCCCAGCAGGATGCCTTCAAATTCCTGTTTTTCGACCAGCAGTGCAATATCTGGTCCCCGCAAATGAGACGACACAACGATGTGTTTTATCAGCCCCTTTTCTTTGCACCACAGCAGGCCTTCGTATTGGCCGCCGGGCTGCATAGCCAACTGATATTCTTCCAGCCGGCGGATACACCAGACATGATAAAAATCGAGATAATCGCATTTGAGCCGCTTGAGAGATTTATGGACGGCCTGTTCGGCTTTGGCGGCGGTGTTATACTGTTCCGGCATTCCTTTGGTGGAGACATAGTACTTGCTGCGATTGGCACGCATTGACTGCAACGCCAGACCGAAGATGTCCTCGCTTTTGTCATCGCAGTATCCGGGAGCCGTGTCGAAATAGGTGATGCCCTTATCGAAGGCGTATTGCAGCAAGGCGGCGTTGTTTTGCGTGGACTCGTTGAGGTCAAACCGCATCCCGCCAAAGCCAACGGCGCTGACATTGAAACCGGCATTTCCGTATGTTTTGTAAATCATCGTTATTCTCCTGATATGCGGACAATTATACACAAAGACGAGGCTGGAGTCGAACGGTTTTTGGGGGGAAGATTTTAAAAACAAAAAAGACACGGCAATCGCTTGCAGTGCCCAAATACCAGAAATAGAGAAAGGTCTGGTGCTATTACGAGTGGTTGACGGCGGCAGGGCGAATGCGGTCCTCGGCCTTGCCCTTGCTGTCAATGCCGGCTTCTTTTTCTTTTTGGATGGCCAGATAGATTTCCTTACGGTGTACGGTTACATCGCGGGGCGCACTGATACCCAGCCGCACCTTATCGCCGCGTACATCGACAATCGTGATTTCCACGTTGTCGCCAATCATAATCGACTCATCCTTTTGTCTGCTCAAAACCAACATGGCTTGTCTCCTGTTTTACAAATTCGCCCGTTTTTCCATAAACCGGCTTATGCCATATAGTTATTACGTTTTTTGGCGTCTTTCGGTTGAAAGAATCCTGATGCAGGAAACATCCTTTTCCCGCGGTCTTCTATTCGGCAAAATCGCCAGAGATGGTAATCAAAGCCCCAAAATAAATGATTTTCAGAAGGACAAGACAGACTATTTTTTGCTATAAATGCTTTTTAATAATATGGTTATATTAATATGTACAAAATTACAGGAAATTATCGAAATGGGGGGGCAAGGCAAAATTATAGGACTTATGCGGCCTTTTGGGCGTTTTCTTTCTGGCTGATGGCGACACGGAATCCGGTAAATGCCCCCAGTGAGCCAAAGGCGACCATCTGGATTGGCAGGATACAGCAAATGGATTTGGGAAAATACGCGGCCGGCCAGGCAGTTACCATCTGGTTGAGAACATCCGGCTTGACGGCATACTTCATCGCTAAAAACAGCACTAATGCCGCACAAAGAGTAGGGATAAAGAAGGGGGTTTCGGCGAAATAATAGGCGACATACCCCGCCGCCAAAAAGGCAACGAATACGGCAAAGGCGATTTGACGGGGACCCGTCTGGCCGACAACCTGACCGAGTTTGAGGTCATCCTGCTTGACATCCTGAGCCAGGATGGTAATGACGATTTGGGCTATCAGGATGGATGCAACTGCCGCGATGACAAATTTAACGAGTTTTTGGCCTGAAAACGCATCTTTTGGCAGAATTTCGGATATGGCCTGCTTGTTTTTGTTAAAGAGGAGTCCACCGGCCAGGACGCCGGCAAGGCCAGCAGCGACGGGCAACAGCCAGAAGACGCCTTCGGTTGCCAGTGAAGAAAAAACCTGATTACGCTGCACGGCGGTGGGGTTGTAGAGCAAAACCGTCCGCATATCGGCTGTCTGCATCGACCAATATGCCAATCCTGCCGGCGCTGCCAGCGGGGCGACGGCCAAGCCGTTCGGCCAGGCAGCCAGATAGGCAAGCAGGCCTGAGAAAAACGCCAGCAGGCATACGACCAGCATGTCCATCAAGGAAATAGACCCATCGAGAAAGGAGACGGCTGACGACAGGTCTGTTGGGGCGATTCGATTCCAGCCGGTCATACCGAGCAGGACGATGCCGATGCCAATCGCTGCGATGGCGCGGATGCGCGTCTGCCACTGGACATTGAACAATCCCAGCGCCAGATAAACAACCGCGATCAATCCTGCAGATTCGAGCAAAAATTCTAATTTCATATCTCTTTATTCATTAAAACAGTCAGCGTATCAGTCAAACAAAGTACGGTCAAGTAAATTTGTATCTATTTTCGGGGTTGAAATATCAGGTACACCACATAAAGCCCCAGCAGGATCGCTCCTTCGCGGCGGTCGAGGACACGGCGTTTGCCCGTGAACAGGCACAAAAACAAGGCAACCGTGGCGGCGATGCCGACATAGATGCTCATATATAAATCCTGCGGTACAGGGATTGGGCGAAGTGAGGAGCTGACGCCCAGAACCATAAAGACATTGAAGATGTTGGAGCCGATAACATTGCCGACGGCGATATCGGCTTTCTTTTTTAGTGCGGCGACGACCGAAGTTGC
This sequence comes from uncultured Pirellulales bacterium, assembly GCA_964537635.1. GTDB lineage: Bacteria > Planctomycetota > Phycisphaerae > Sedimentisphaerales > Anaerohalosphaeraceae > Anaeroglomus. The sequence continues at coordinate 29,584 of CAZICJ010000019.1, read as the reverse complement.
CAGTTCGGGAACGCTGGTGCCGACGGCGACTAAGGTAACGGCGACGAAACTTTGGCTCAGCCCCAGCGCCTCTGCCAGTTTGATTGCCCCGACCACAACACATTTTCCGCCGGCAACCAAAAAGCCTAACCCCAGCACGATGAAAAGGATAGACTTGCCAACCGGCAGTGTGATATGTTCGGTTTGTTTGATGACGGCCGGCAGGTCGCGTGCCATGCCCGCGATATACCAGAGAAATACGCCGAACAGCGCCAGCAGGCTAAAGCCATCCGTGCGGGATAGGATATTGGTTGTCTGTCCATCCAGCACGGTATCCAGTACCAGAATCAGCAGCAGTATCTGGGCAAGCAGGCTGAATGGGATTTCTTTCCAGGTCGTGCTTTTTTGGACTTCCAGCGGCTGGAGCATTGCCGAAATGCCGAGAATTAGCAGGATATTGCAGATATTGCTACCGGTGATGTTGCCGATAGCGACCGAGGGGTTGTTTTGGGCAACGGCAAAGAGATTGACGGTTAGTTCGGGCAGACTGGTGCCGAAGGCGACGACCGTCAGGCCGATTGCCAGGTCGGATACGCCCAGCCGATGGGCGAGGCTGGATGCGCCGTCCACCAACCAGTCGGCGCCCTTGACAACCAGCACCAAACCAAGTACCAGCAGCAGCAAACCAATCATAATGACCTTTCTATACGATGCGAGAACACTTAATTTTTTCGATGAGAAACTATACACGCCGGCCGGCCGCTTGTCCAATAGAAAGCGGTCCGGCGGCAAACCGCCGTAAGTCTTTATTTATCGTTCTTGGAAATCTCTATAAACTTGTAAAAAACGGGTTGGAAACTACTTCACTTCTTCGATTTTCCGCTTACATCAGCGGTACTTTCGTTTTTGTAGTTGGTGGAGGCAGCACCCCTTATTCCCCTTGTCGGATTTATTGGGGTTTTACAATCCTGCCAGCCGCAAAATCGATTTACAGGCGGCTTCGGGCAAGGCGGCTAATTTTTTTTGGGCCGCTTGATGATGTAGTACTTGAAAAACCGGTTTCGGATGTGTACTATATCCGTGTGCTGTACTTTTATTGTATAAAAAGGGCAATGAAATGACTCAGAAGCCGCAATTGGAATTGTTTGACAACCCGCGTCCCGGGCGCGATTACACCATTACAATCCGCTGTCCGGAATTTACCAGCGTCTGCCCCAAGACCGGCCAGCCGGACTTTGGCACGATTACCATAGAATATATACCGGATAAATTATGCATAGAATTAAAGAGTTTGAAATTCTATATGCAAAGTTACCGCAATCAGGGGATTTTCTATGAACGCCTGACCAATGATATCCTGGATGATTTGGCCGGCGCCTGCAAGCCCCGCTGGATGCGGCTTACCTCATCTTTTACGCCGCGCGGCGGCATTACGACAGAAGTCACGGCGGAATATCGGTCTGAGAAATCATAACACCTTTTGAGGAAATAAGTTATGCCTATCAGTTTTTCATGCGAATCCTGTAAGCAAAAAATCAAAGCTCCCGACGGCGCCGGCGGCAAGTGGGGCAGTTGTCCTCACTGCAAACATCGCTGTTATATCCCGCTGCCCAAATCGGATGATGAGCCGGAGCTGCGGCTTGCCCCGATTGACGAGGCCGAGGAGAGTAAAATCGGGATGATGATGAGCCAGACTCATGCCCTGACCCGGCAGATATTGCATGAAAAAGAGATCCCCGATGAGCCCAAAGCGGGAACCTCCGGCGGCGGGGCAGTCGATGAAAAAGGCGTTATCAAGATGTGCATTCTCTACTTGCGTCAAATGGCCGATGGGGAGTTGGCCGCCGCGGAAAAAACCTTTGGGAAATTGAAAATAACCAAAAAGACCACCCTGAAAGTGCTGGCGGCTATGGCTCGGGCAGAACGCCCCGAACCGGAACTGGCCGACATTCCGGAAAAAATTATCGAGGGGCTTATCCGGGACGCAAGCAGTAAGATGTCAGTATAGCTCTACGAGGACTGTCAGCCAACCTGGCGGCGTTGAAAAAAAGCGATAGACAACATCAAGATTGCCGCGGTGTAAAGCATTGAGTATATAAGTCCTTTTAACAAATAGGCTTCCGGTATTGAGCCGGTTTCGTAAATCGCATCGCTGACCCAGAATATCTGCATATTCGGTACGAGAATAGAACCGATTTTTGCCCAGATTGCCTTGTCGGCGAACCGGCCAAACATCCAATCGCTGATTAGGCCAGCCAGAAAGACTGAAAAGGAGGTTACCAGGGTGAAAACCACATTCATCCGTGTTGAGAACAGGACTGCCAGGGCGACCAGGATGAATATCCCGAACAGCAGCAAAACCGCGGCATACACATCGAAAGCCTCGAATGTCAAACCCGTCTGGCTTATCTTCCAACCCTTATCAATGAATGCGATAAATGTAAGGGCAAATACCAATAAAATGGAGCCGGTGAGGATGGCGGAAGATGGAAAGTTCCAATCGTAACTGTAATTTAATAAGGCGCTTATGATAAAAGTCAGGATGATGACTGCTGTGGCGGCACATATAACAGGCCAGTCAAATTCATCGTTGACAGTTTCCATGACGCCGTGTCGGATATCCATCAGGTAGGCGGCGGTAAAGATAAAATGGGCAAGCGTAACGGCTGCTGCGACGCCGAAAAACTTTCCGAAGATAAAGGTCGGCCGGCTAACCGGTTTGGAAAGCAGCGTGGTAATCGTCTGGGTTTCAATTTCCTCTGTAATAGCGCCGGTAGCACTGAAAACAGCGATGAACAAACCCGCTAGGAAAATCGTAGAAAGCCCCAATTCACGCAGCAGTTTGATGTCCTCGTCGAGCGTGTACATACTGGTGCTGGGCGCCAGGATGAACGCCAGTACCGCCACGACGATGATGACGGCGTAAACGGGTTGACGAATGGTTTCCGTAAATGTGTTTTTTGCGATAGCGAAAAGACTATTTATCATACGTTTTTTTCAAAAAGAACTATGCCTGCTAAAAAAATCTTGTTATATTACTTTTTTTGCCTGCAACGAAAAATCAGGTATTGCAATCTTGTATGAGATTATTATACTTTTTACACTTTTGGCAATAGAAAGTTCTACGGTTTTTTCTTTTATTTGGGATTCATAGGATGGCTATATTATCCAAAAAGGCTCAAAACACCTCTCTGTTGGCCTTGTGTTTGTCGGCCGTATTTTTTATCGCGACACTGCTTCTTGGGGCGATTTATCTGTCTTCCAAGGCTGTGTACAGCATCAGCATGCAAATACTGGGCGGCGCTCTGGTCTGGCTGGTGCTGCTGGTGCAGTTTCATCAGCGGTCGCTGGCGGAGCGGGAGAAGCTGGATATGTCCCGCTTATCAAAGGACTTACATCAAGATACGATATTTGCTGCCGGCTCGGACAAGGCGGCATTGTTTGAACAAGCACAAAAACGGCTGGCGTTTTTTGAGAAGTGGGTTTTGCCGATAGCCTCTCTGGTTATCGCAGCCTACCATATCATCATTGGTCTTCTGGTCTATCGGGCGCTTGGCACTGTTGACAAATGGCAGTTGAACAATCCGCTGCTTGGGGCGGTGCTGATGATTCTGGTATCCTTTGTCAGTTTCCTGATCAGCAAGTATGCCGTTGGGATGAGTGTTGAGGCGGCCTGGAAGCCGTTGCGTGCCGGAAGCAGTTATCTGCTGGCTACGGCGATACTCGGCTGCGGTCTTGCCATTGCTCTTGGAATGGCCCACTTCAAAAACCAGATGGGGCTTGCGGTCATCGAGATGATTCTGCCGTGGCTGATGGTGGTTCTTGGGGTGGAAATTTTAATCAATGGGATTCTGGATATTTACCGTCCCCGCGTGGCGGGTCAATACAGCCGCAGCGCCTTTGACAGCCGGCTGCTGGGGATGATTAATGAGCCGGGCGGACTATTTCATACGCTGGCCAGTACCCTGGATTATCAGTTTGGTTTTCAGGTGTCGCAGACATGGTTTTACAAACTGCTGGAAAAGGCGATTTTGCCGCTGATGCTGTTTGCAGCGCTGACGCTCTACCTGCTGACCTGTGTAACCATTATCGGTCCGGGTCAGATGGCGGTTATCGAGCACCTGGGTTCGCCGCAGCCGGCCATGGGCGGGCGCGTTGTCGGTTCGGGGCTTTATTTCAAATGGCCCTGGCCGTTTGATATCACCTATGTGTATTCCACGGAGCGGATTGAAAAAGTCAACATTGGGTTTGTGGAAAAATCGGATGAAGAAGTCAAGGAAAAAGGCGACTTGCTGTGGGGCAAGGAACACTTTAAGGAAGAATATGATTTGCTGGTGGCTTATGCCGGCAGCGGGGATGCCCAGAGCGGCGTACCGGTCAGCCTTGTGCGTGCCAATATCCCGGTTCACTACCGGATTAAAGATTTACAGAATTACATATACAATCACGCGGACACCCGCAAGGCATTGGAATCGATTTGTTATCGCGAATTGGCATATTTTGCCGCCGGCGTAACGATTGAAACCGATGCATCCTCCTCAAAAAGCCTGCTGGGTATGGGCCGCAGGGAAGCATCCGAAATCCTGCGTCAGCGGATTCAGGATGCGGCAGACCAGGCCGGTCTGGGCATAGAAATTGTGCTGATGGGCTTGCAGGGGATTCACCCGCCGCCAAGCGTCGCGGAAGATTATCAAAATGTGGTCGCATCGATTCAAACCCGACAGGCGGCGGTTCTGACTGCGATGGCAGAACGGAACAAGATTTTGACGCAGCTTGCCGGTTCGATTGAGGAAGTGGACGCCTTGTACGCATTGGTGGTCAAGTATTCACAAACCAAAGACAGTCTGGATGCAGCGTCGGTGCAGCGAATGCGCGGTGAACTGACGACGGCGCTGGAAGCGGCTCGGGGTCAGGTATTTACGGCTATCCGCACCGCCCAGTCGGATGCCTACGAAAAGGCGTCGCTGGCCGAAGCGACTGGTCGGCGTTTTGAGGGGCAGTTGTTAGCCTATAAAGCCAATCCGGATATCTACAAACGGATTGAGCGTCTTCGAGCGATGGAAGAATCGCTGGAACTGGTGCGGAAATATGTTGTGGCGGCCGATTCCAAAGACGCCCAGGTGTATATTATCGATCTGATGGAAAATCTGACTCCGAATCTGTACGATATGGATATGAGTTCCGTCATTCAAAAATAAAATTGCTGTGAAATAACGAGGTGAAAACAGAAATGAAAAATGCATGGGGTTTGATTAGTATTCTGCTGGTGGTTGTGGTGCTTGGATTGTTTTTTGTGAGTTTCCAGGTACGGCAGACGGAAACGGCGATTGTCAGCCGTTTCGGCAATCCGATACGGCCGATTGACAAGCCGGGTTTTTATGTCAAATGGCCTTCGCCGATTGAGAAGGTGTATAAATTTGATTCTCGTCTTCGTCTGCTGGAAGGTGTGTTGGAAGAAACGACGACGGCCGGCGGCGAGCCGATTATTGTCAACAGTTATATCACCTGGCGGATTGCAGACCCGCAGATGTATCTGATTCGCATTCGGGAGACCAAGATTGCCGAAGACAATCTGAAAAGTCTGCTTCGCAATGCACAGAATACCATCATCGGCGGCCATCAGTTCAGCGAGTTTGTTAATACCGACCGCGAGAAAATCCGCTTTGCGGCAATCGAAAAGGAAATTCTGACCTACTTGAATGAAACCAGTCAGGTCAGGAAAAATTACGGAATTGAAGTGGCGTCGGTCGGATTGAAACGGCTGATGATTAGTCAGAAGGTGACCGAAAAGGTGTTTGAGCGGATGAAGGCAGACCGCAACCGCAAGACCGAGGCGATTATCGCGGCCGGCAATGCGGAGGCCGAGAAAATCAAAAGCGATGCTCTGGCCAAACAGAAAGAACTTCTGGCGGTTGCCGAAGCCCAGGCCAAGGCGATTCGCGGCGCCGGCGACGCTGAAGCGGCGGGGTATTATAAGATGCTGGATGCGGATCCGGAACTGGCGATGTTTCTGCGGGATTTGGATGCGCTGCGGACGATTCTAAAAGAACGTTCGACGATTGTTCTTGGTACGGATATCGAGCCGATGAATTTGCTCAAATCCATTCCGGCCATCAAGCCCAAACAACAACCCTAATTGCGGGAGCGTTATAGACGTATGGCACATCATCATCACCAACATGGAACAAGCTGCGGCTGCCGTCCGCAGGCGCCGCTGGAACCGCAGGATGCGGCGGGCAAATCGCTGACCAGTGCGCTGCGCACCAGTTTTGGCATATTGAAAATCATTATGGTCGTGCTGGTTATCCTGTTTTTGTTCAGCGGGATGTTTTATGTCAATGAAAATGAGCAGGCGATGGTCTTGCTGTTCGGCAGAGTGCAGGGCGAAGGCGATGCGCGGATTTTGAAGCCGGGTCTTCATTTTTCCCTGCCGGAGCCGATGAGCGAAATTATCCGTATGCCTGTCAAGGAGGTGCAGAGTCTGCCGATTGAGTCGTTCTGGTATTTTCAGACCGAACAGGAAAAAGTGCAGGAAGCGTCCGGTCAGCCGTGGATGTATTTTCAAAACAATCTGGACCCGCTCAAAGACGGTTATTGCCTGACCCGCAACGACAGCATCCAGGGGCTTGAGGGGATGGATTACAACATTGTTCATTCCAAATGGACGGTGATGTATTACATCGACTCGCCGGAGAAGTTTTTTGAAAACATTTTCTATGAACCTCCGCGTCCAGGGGAGGATTTTCTGGATGCGGCCAACAAAACGGTCAAACCGTTATTGGAAAGCCTGGCATCGGATGCGATTGTGGCAACTCTGGTCAAATACAATATTGACGATGCGGTTACGAGTAAGGCGGATATCGCCGTGGATGTCAAAAACCGCCTTCAGGAGAAATTAGACGCCATCGGCAGCGGCATCCAGTTGGATTCCGTTCGGGCAGACCGAATTATCTGGCCTCGTCAGGTGGATGATGCCTATCAGGCTTCCAACCGTGCCAGTCAGCAAAGCGAACAGGCCAAAATAACCGCCAGGTCGGCCAAAGAAAAGATGCTGACCGATACGGGAGGTTCTCAGGCCGAAGCGGTATTGGAAAAAATCAAACGGGGCGGCTTGACTCAGGCTCAAAAAGAAGAACAGGTTGCCCTGCTCAAAGGGCAGGTGCAGACGCGGATATCGGAAGCCCGGGCTTATCGAACCAAAATCGTTGAAGAAGCCAAAGCGAATGCGGAGTACCTGCAGAAATTACTGCCGGAATATCGCAAACATCCGGAGTTGGTACTGCAGCGGCTGTATCAGGATGCTATCGAGCAGGTTCTTTTGGCGGTGGATGAAAAGATATTTGTAACGCCTGACGCCGGCGCCGAGGGAAGCCGTGAATTGCGTGTTCAGGTCAATCGCGACCCGAAAATTAAACGCAAAGAAACGCCGGGCTCGTCCTCGCCAGGACAAAAATAGAATCACCTAACTGAGAGATATTATGGCACATACACATATCGGGATAAAATCAACAGAATTGGAGCATGGGCATTCGAGTCAGAACCAGATCAGCTTTGCCCTGCTGGGGACGCTGGCCGGCGGGGTTCTCCTGCTCAACAGCAAAATCGCCTCCTGGCTGCCGGGCTTGTTCGGCACAGGTGAGGATTTAAGCCAGTATGTCGCGATGATTGGGGCTTTGCTGCTGTGCCTGCCGGTAGTCATTCACGCAGTTCGGGGTATATTCGAAGGCCACATGCACATGGATGAATTGGTAGCGCTGGCGGTGATTGCGGCATTTGCTATCGGCCAATATGTGGAAGCCGGCGTTGTGGCATTTATTATGCTGCTTGCCGAATTGCTGGAAACGCGGACGGCGCTGGGAGCCAGAGCGTCAATTGAGTCGCTGATTCGGCTGACGCCGACAACGGCCAGGCTGCTGTCCAAAGACGGGTCGGAGCAGGAAATCAAGGTTTCTCAGTTGAAGACCGGCGATGTGGTTCGGGTTCGTCCCGGCGACAATATTCCTGCGGATGGCCAAATCAAGGATGGATTAAGCACGGTCAATGAAGCGACGATTACGGGCGAATCGCTGCCGGTGGATAAAGTCATTGGGATGCCGGTCTATGCCGGAACCAGCAACCTGACCGGCGTGTTGGATATTGAAGTTACCAAGGCCGGCCAGGATACGACGCTGGGCAAGGTGCAGCAGTTGATTATGGCCGCTGAAAAAAGCCAGCTTCCCATTATGCGGATGATCGACCAGTATGTGGTTTGGTATATCCCGACGATTTTGATGATTAGTCTAATTATCTATTTCTTTACCAAGAATATTGAAAATTCGATTTCGGCGCTGGTTATCTCTTGTCCGTGTCCGCTGATTTTGGCGACGCCGACGGCGATGGTTGCCGCTCTGTCGGCCGCAGCGCGAATGGGTATTCTGGTCAAGAATGTGTCGCTATTGGAAATTGCCGGAAAAATTACGGCGGTGGTGTTTGACAAGACCGGCACCCTGACGACCGGCCAGCTCTATGTGACAAAATTGGAACCCGGCCAGGGGGTGCAGCCGGCAGAGATGTTGTCGCTGGCGGCGTCAGCCGAGCAGATGAGTAAGCATCCGGCCGCTCGCGCCGTCGTCAATTTAGCCAAAGAAGCCAATGTCGCCTTTGCCAAGCCGCAGGAGTTTCACGAAACGCCCGGCAAAGGCGTAACCGCCGTCGTCGATGGCGTAACGGTTCGCGTGGGACGCGACAGTTTTCTGCGTGAGAATGGCATTGATTTGAGCGGGATTCCGGACCCATCGCTGCACGAAGAGCAGGGTTTTAGTACGCTGTATGCGGCCAAGGATAACCGCTGCATTGGCTGGATTGGCTTGCAGGATAAATCTCGTCCGGAGGCCCGCCAGGCGGTCCAGGAATTGTTTGCCTGCGACATCAGCCGGGTAACGATGCTGACCGGCGACCGCGGGGATGTGGCCAACCGTATTTCGGCGGAGCTGGGATGTACGGACTTCAAAGCGCATTGTCTGCCGCAGGATAAACTGGCGGTTGTCGAACGCATCAAGCAGGAAGGGCATATTGTCGCGGTTGTCGGCGACGGCATCAATGATGCGCCCGCTCTGGCGGCAGGCGATCTGGGTATCGCGATGGGGGCCGCCGGCAGTGATGTGGCAATCAATTCGGCATCCATTGCGCTGATGAGCGACGATTTGCGGCGGCTGCCGTTTTTGGTTCAACTGTCCAGAAAAACACGCAGTGTCATCAATCAGAATTTGTTTTTCGGGATTCTGTTTATCGTATTTGGGATTTCGGCTGCGGCGCTGGAAAAACTGCCTGTGATTTTGGCGGCGCTGCTGCATCTGGGCGGTTCGGTGCTGGTGGTATTCAACAGTGCCCGGCTGGTGCGTTTTGGCGAGCATCTGGAAAATCAGCCGCCGGCCGGTTCGGGGCAGCAGCCGCATTAAGTCTTCGGGATAATAACAAGTTGAAATCGAGAGGTCAGACGTGGCAATAGAGAGTCCTTATGCAATCGAGACAATTGCGTTAAGCAAAGTATTTGGGGACTGGTGGGGGCGTCCGCGCATCGTCGCGGTGGACAATTTAGATTTGAAGGTGCGTCCCAATGAGATATATGGCTTTCTGGGGCCTAACGGGTCGGGCAAGACGACGACCATCAAAATGCTGCTTAATCTGCTGCATCCAACGCGCGGGGCGGCGATGATTTTCGGCGATACCAGCGCCAATCCGAAAATATCGGAGCGTGTGGGCTATCTGCCGGAAGAATCCTATCTGTATCGATATCTGACGGCATCTGAAACACTGGATTTTTACGGCCGGCTTTTCGGCCTGCCCAACTCGATTCGCCAGTCGCGCATCGAGACACTGCTGGATATGGTCGGTCTGGCGGGAATGGGCAATCGGCCGGTCGGAGCGTTTTCCAAGGGGATGGCACGCCGTATCGGTCTGGCTGGGGCGCTGATTAACGATCCGGACTTGCTGATATTGGATGAACCGACGTCGGGGATGGACCCGATGGGAACGCGGCAGATTAAAGATTTGCTGGTGGAACTGGCCAAACGCGGCAAGACGATTTTGCTGTGCAGTCATTTACTGGCGGATGTGGAGGATATTTGCGACCGTATCGGCATTATGTACGGCGGCAGAATGCAGGTCGAAGGCACGGTGCAGGAACTGCTCAAGCAGAGCGGCAAGACGCAGATTATGACCGACAGTCTGAACGAACCGCTGTTGGAACAAATCGGCCAGTTGCTCCGCAAGCAGGGGCATTCATATCAAGTTTCTCATCCGCAGGACAAACTGGAGACATTTTTCGTTCGCACGGTTGCCCTGGCGCAGCAGAGCCAGACGACCAGCGGGGCGGGCGTGGGTTCCGGCATACGCGGTTTTCTGGCGGATAAGGAAATTATTGACCGGCGGTCGATTTTGGATAATTTGGTGTCGGTCAAGCCCCAGACTCAATCCGTTGGGCCGGACAGTGCGACCGAAAAGCCTTCTGTGCCAGTTTCGGTTGTGCCGCAGGCCGATGAGAATTTATTGAAAACGCTTGCATCCGCATCCACGGCATCGGTCAAGCCCGCCGCAGCACAGGCAAGCCCCGAAAAACAAGCCAAGCCTTCCGAGGCGGTCAAGATGGATGTGCTGAATCAATTGATTCAGCAAGGCAAACAAGAAAGCGGTTCTACGACGCCGACCCTGCCCGGGTCGTCAGGAGAAACCGGCCATGGATAAAATCTGGGCCGTGGCACATCAGACACTCCGGCAGGCAATCCGAATGAAGATTGCCCTGTCGGTGATTCTGCTTTTGCTGATTTTACTGCCGGTAATGGTTGTCTCGCTGGGCGGCGATGGGACGCTGCTGGGCAAATTACAGACTTTTTCGAGCTATGGGCTCAGTCTGGTCAATGTGCTGCTCAGTGTGATGACGGTTGCGATTTCAGCCTACTGCCTGAGCAGTGAACTCAAACGCAAGCAGCTTTTTCTGGTGGTAACCAAGCCCATTCGGCGGTGGCAGATTCTGCTGGGTAAATTTCTGGGCGTGGCGATTCTGAATATTTTTCTGCTGATGATTTTTTCCGGCGCGGTGTATGGTCTGACACGGCTGGTTCCCCGGCTTGGAGAGTATTCCGACGGCGATATTCAGAAGGCGTCCGACCAATTCTTTACCGCCCGGGTGGGACTCAAAAATAAGGTTGACGAGGAAAGCCTGGTAAATGCTGCGCTGGAACAGTATAAAAAAATGGAACAGGAGGGGCGTCTTCCGGAATCTGTCAATCAGCGAACGATTGTCAATGAATTAATCGGCCAGGAAAGAATGCGGCAGAAAAGCGTTCTGGCCGGCACGGCTAAGCAATGGGACTTTTCCGATATTCGCATCAGCGACCCGAATGCAAGGGTGTTTATTCGCTACAAACTGGAGGCGTCCATCGACCCGCCGGACGGCAAGATTTACGGCCTGTGGAGCGTGGGCGACCTGCGGCAGATGGAACTGGGTCCCGGACGACTGACGACGCCCATCTATAATCTGCAGCAGGATGCCGCCACGCGGACTTATTTTGAATTCAGCGTGCCGGCTGACGCCGTCGCCCAGGATGGCTTTTTGTCGGTTGGTTTTTTTAATAGTCCTGCTCTTAACAGCACGACGGTGATTCCGCAGGAAGTGGAGGTATTGTATCAGGCCGGCACATTCACGGACAATTACATCCGGGCGGTTCTGCTGATTCTGGTGCGGCTGCTTTTTCTTTCGGCGCTGGGAGTTGTCCTGACGACCTGGCTGTCGTTTCCTGTGGCGGTGCTGGTATGTTTTACCATTTTATCTGTTGGTCTGTTTAACGGGTTCATTATGGAATCCATCGACAGCCTGGGGCTAACATTAGGACTTATTTATTCTGTCACCGTCAAACCGATGCTGTCATTGCTGCCCCAATTTGACGGTCCGTTCAATCCATCGGGCTATATCGTATCCGGGCGGCTTGTGAATTGGATTTTTATCATCCGGGCGGTTCTGGAAACGCTGGCTGTCAAAGCAGGCATCCTGATGTGTCTGGGGATGCTGATTTTCCGTCGTCGGGAAGTCGCGCGAAGCGAGGTATAATTTATGCGATGGAAAGATTACGGCATTATTTTTATATCACTGCTGTTGTGCTGCGGGCTGTTGTACTGGGCGGACAGCCGGCAGGATCCTATTCGCAAGGCACGCGAAGAGATGGGGCTGGTGATGAATCCGGCGCTGGAAAACGCGCCGCCGTCATTGGCGTTTGCCACGGTGGCGATGGGGGCTTTCCGCGGGCTGGTGGTCGATATTCTATGGATGCGCGCGGATAAACTCAAACAGGATGGGCAGTTTTTTGACGCCCGCCAGTTGGCCGAATGGATTACTATGCTTCAGCCGCGGTTTGCGGCAGTCTGGGATTTTCACGCGTGGAATATGGCCTATAATATCTCGGTGGCCATTCCGAATACGCAATGTCAGGAGCGCTGGCGCTGGGTCAAAAACGGCCTGGAATTGCTTCGGGACAAAGCCATCCCGCTCAACCCCAAAAGCATTATTCTCTACCGGCAGTTGTCCTGGATATTTTTGCATAAAATCGGCGATATTTCGGACGATTGCCATCGGTTTTACAAGAGCGAAATGGCAATGTCTGTACGGTCGATGCTGGGCGAGAATACCAATGCGATATTTGAGGATTTGATCGCTGCGCCCAGGACGCTGGAAGAAGCGATGGCCGACCCTGAAATCTCGCAGTGGGTCAGCGCCTTGAGAGCCGCCGATCCTGTTTTTGAGCGGGATGACAAGCTGGCGGAAAATTATTTGTCGCTGCGGCAAAATCCGGATCGGTATTCACAAATCGTCAAAGATACGCTTGCAAAATTCAAAGACACTCCGGGGCTTAAACGATTTGACAGTTTCGCGCGTGCCGCCCAGATACGGCAAGTCTGGAAGATGGACGTTGCCTATATGCACCAGCTCAACAAAAAATATGGGCCGGTGCGGTTTGAAGACCCCAACACCCGCGACCCCTTAAATTGGGAACACCCGGCAGTCCATGCCATCTACTGGTCTGCCAAGGGGCTGGAACTGGCGGGACGTCCAGACCAATATCGGGTTGATGAAAAAAACACCGACCGGATTATTTTTCACGGGCTTCAGCAGTTGTACCGCGGCGGCAGCATTATTTTGTATGCCGAAAAAGATGGGCGTACATCCATTTTCCTGCGTCCGGATGTCCGCATGTTCGACAGCTGCGACCAGACATGGAAAATGATTATTGAAAAATATGAATCGCTGGAAAAAGGTAATCCCAAGGCAGTTCGCGGCGGGCACAAGAACTTTCTTGAAAATGCCGTACTGACCTTTTATCAGGCAGGCCATATCAACAAGGCATTGACTGTGTACAATGATCTGCGGACACGATACCCTAATGATGAGCAAGGCTATGCAATAGAAGATTATAAACTGCCGATGGCGGAATTTGCCAAAAAACGGCTGCAGGAAGAGTTTCAAGGGCTGGGGATTCAGGATGCGACGGAATTTATTATAATGGCGCTGCAGGAAAGTTATTTTCGTTATGCGATAGGTCAAGATACCGAAGCCGCCAACCGCGAGACGATTGCCAATCAGGCGTATCAGTATTATCAGTCCCAGAGGGGGCTTGAAGAGCAGGGACGCGTAGGACTTGAGTCCATGGAGCGGATACGCTATGTGGCGTTTATTGATTTTTTGAATGACCCTCGCTATCCGGAAGAATTGCGCCTTGCGCTGCTTGGAAGAATACAAGCCGAGCGTCCGGATGTCTTTGAAAAGATACAACAGCAGGAGTCGCTGCTGCGCGAGCAGAACTCGGCCGGGCAGCCTCAATAATACCCTTGTTTAATGACAGCCAGGATGCATGGAAAACAACATCACATCGCCGCTTGAGCGGCTTACGGAATCGCAAAAAAGAGCCGTACTGCACAAGGAAGGTCCACTTCTGGTTCTGGCCGGCCCGGGCAGCGGCAAAACCCGCGTCATCACCTGCCGTATCGCCTCACTGATTCAGTCGGGCGTGCGGCCGTATCATATCTGTGCGATCACATTTACCAATAAAGCATCGCAGGAAATGCGCCGCCGTGTCGAGCAGATGTGTCCTGCGGGGACGTTTGTCAGCACATTTCACTCGCTGTGCGTCTGGATTTTGCGGCGCTATGCCCAGCAGGCAGGGATTGGGGCGGCATTTACCATTTACGATGAAGGCGACCAGCAGCGGTGTATGAAGGAAGCGATACGCATCTGCAATGTGGACAGCACTACGTTTTCGCCATCCAAAATGCTGGGATTTGTTTCCCGCCTCAAAAACAATCTGGAATCGGCGGAGTCTTTATCGTCCGGCTCATCGGATTATTTTACGCAAAATGCGGCCAAGGTCTATAAAGTCTATCAGGAATTGCTGCTGAAAAACAATGCGTTGGATTTTGACGACTTGCTGGTTAAAACGGCCTATTTGCTGTCAGACCATTGCGATGTACGGCGGGAACTGTCCAACCGCTTTCGGTACCTGCTGATTGATGAGTATCAGGATACCAATCACGCTCAATATAAAATTGCTCACCTGCTGGCCAGTGAGCACGGCAATATCTGCGTAACCGGCGACCCGGACCAGTCTATTTACAAATGGCGCGGCGCCAATATCGGCAATATTCTGGCGTTTGAAAAAGACTGGCCGCAAGCCGTGGTTGTCAAACTGGAAGAAAATTTCCGTTCCACGCCAAATATCCTGCGTATGGCAGATAAGGTCATTGCATTCAACAGCCGCCGCAAGCCCAAATCATTGATTCCCACACGCCCGGATGGGATGGATGTCGCTATTCAAAGCGCTGATGATGAAGCCAATGAGGCGGCGTTGATCTGCCAGGAGATTGAAAAACTCCACCGCCAAGGCGTGAAAATGTCGGAGGTTGCCGTTTTTTACCGGATTAACGCGATGAGCCGGCCCATCGAAGAGGCGCTGATACGAAAACGCATTCCTTATCAGGTGGTGCGCGGCGTGGAATTTTATTCCCGCAAGGAAGTGCAGGACTTGCTGAGTTATCTGAAATTGATTGTCAATCCTTCCGATGATGTGGCGTTTGTGCGGGCCATTGGGACGCACAGCCGCGGCGTCGGCAAAACATCCGTCGAGAAACTGGCCGCTTACGCATCGTTACAGGGCTGTTGTCTTTTGGATGCGGCGTTGCGGGCAAAACAGGTGCCGCTGATTTCTGCGGCGACTGCGGCCAAAATTACCGACTTTGCGCAGATGATACGCAAATTTCAGCAGCAGACCGCCGGAGAGACGGCGCCGCTGATGGACTGTGTGTTTGCCGAGAGCGGCCTTATTGACGCGCTGAAAGCCGAAAACGACCAGAGCGCGGTGGACAATGTCAATTCGCTCATCAATGCGGCTTCGGAATATGACCAGCAGGCCGAAGAGCCGTCCTTGCTGGATTATCTGCATTCCATCGCACTGTACAGCGATACGGATGCGTATGACGCTCGCAGCGACAAAGTGTCCCTAATGACGCTGCATGCCGCCAAGGGGCTGGAATTCGACCATGTTTTTATTGCGGGCTTGGAAGATGGGATACTGCCTCACGAACGCAGCAGCGGCTCAGCGGAGGATATGGAGGAGGAACGCCGCCTGTTTTTTGTCGGCATTACGCGGGCGCGTCAGTGTCTTTGCCTTACGTATGCACGCCATCGGGTTATCCGCGGACAGTTTTTGCGGTGCATGCCGTCGCAGTTTTTGTATGAAGCGGGC
The DNA here is from genome assembly GCA_964537635.1 of uncultured Pirellulales bacterium. GTDB lineage: Bacteria > Planctomycetota > Phycisphaerae > Sedimentisphaerales > Anaerohalosphaeraceae > Anaeroglomus. Next base: position 13,838 of record CAZICJ010000019.1, on the reverse strand, counting down.
TATGCTGCGCCGCAGGAGCCGTTAGGCGGATATCATGCAAGGGACGCTTGGCAATGGGATGCAGACAGCGACGACCGGCAGACAGAGGCAATGCCCGTGATGTCCGCAAAGGGCGCCGGCGACAGCCAATCGTTTCGGGTCCATGAACAGGTGGAACACGCCTCCTTTGGCAGAGGGCGGGTCAAAGAATATCTGGATTTGGGACCCGACAGTATCGTCGTGGTTCAATTTGCCTCTGGAAAATCCAAATCGTTAATGGTAAAATACGCAAAACTCAGGCGTGTCGGTACATAAAACAACGGTTGTTGTCGGACAAAGAGGTCTTTTTGCTGAAATTGAGTGAATACTTACTAAAAAAGAGGTGATAAAATGAGAACGCAGACTTTTTTGCTTGCGATTGCTATGATAATCAATTGCGCAGCGGTGGCGGCACAGGAGAGTTATTTCAGTCTTGGCAAAATGTGGCCTTCACAAGAGGGACCTGATTGCCCCATCAAGCGATCGACGGATATTGTCGGGGTTGGTTTTCCCGGCCGCTATGCGACTTATACGGGCGCAGATACCTGGTATCCCATCTGGGATGCGGACGGCAATCTCTACTCCCCCTATACGGATGGCGGGGTACCGGAAACCGAAGGGTACAAGGCCGGCAACTCTCATTCGGGTGTCCAGCAGTGTACGACCGGTCACGCTCAGATTGTTGGCAATGACCCGATGAATCTAACAGTCAACAATCTTGGGACATTTCGAGCGGAACCGTATCCGTATGGCGGCAGGTATCCCTGCGGCAGTCTGTGCCACAACGGGATATGGTACCATGGGTCCTATTGCCTGGACAGTTGGCGTTATTCATGGTGGCTACAAAGACCCTTTGTCGGTTTTCGCTGGAGCGACGACAAGGGCAAGACCTGGACCGATTCGGAATGTACGCCGCTGGATAATCTTTTTGGCGAACACCCCGACCCGAGTACGTTAGGTACAGGTACGAGACAGATAACTTTTAACGAAAAGGATTACTGGACAGGCGAGACACTGACCAAAACCGAGGATATTGTTTCGTTCGAGAAGATTAAGATGGGGGCGCCGCATTTCGTGGATTTCGGAAAAAACATGGAGCACTCTCCCGACGGTAAGGCTTACATCGTGGCTCATGGGGCGACGAACCCTGAAGGTTCGCATAGCTGGTGTCTGGGCGACCAGATTTACATGGCAAGGGTAACGCCCAGTCCTCAAACCATCAATGATCGGCAGGCATGGGAGTATTTCGCCGGGCACGACAGCCGGGGGAAAGCCCGCTGGAGCAGCAACTGGAACGACATCAAGCCCATTCTTGACTGGCCCGGGCACATGGGAATCGTTACCTGCGTCTATAATCCCGGCCTCAAGAAGTATTTGATGTTTGCCACGGCCTCCGGTTACGCCGCCGACAAGTGGACTTATGATACATCGGTGCTTGAATCGGATGCTGTGGATGGTCCATACAAACTGGTCAGTTATATGGAGGCTTTCAGTACTTCAGCCTATTTTGTCAACATGCCATCCAAATTCATCTCTGCAGACGGCAGAACCGGATGGTTAATTTATTCCGATAACTGCACCGGTCTGAACCGGACTGCTCCTGTCGGCGGCGGCTACTGGATGACGCTGCAGGAAATGCAGTTCTTCCGGCCGGGCGATAAGCCGCTTCCCACATATCCGGGTTTAACCCCGTTTTTGCAGGAGAGCAATGTCGCTTTAAAAGCACGGTTTTCATGCAGTTCATACGGCGAAATACACAAAAACAGCGATCGGCTGGTGACCCGGGGCGAAGGCGTTATTGATGGTTATGTGGGCCTCAATCCCTATATGAACTGGGTGTCGGACCAGAAGGGCGCCGGGGAATGGGTGCGGCTGGATTGGGATAGTCCGCAGCGAGTTGACCGGGTTGTGCTGGTCGCATGGCCCTGGCGGAATAATTATATCCAGAAGGGAACATTGACTTTCAGCGACGGGTCCAGCGAACAGCTTACCATGGCGCTGCCTGACGACGGTTCTCAAGGGGTCGAGCTGAAGTTTGCTCCCAAAGACATTAGCTGGGTTAAATTTGAAATTACACAAACGGCAGGCGTTGCAGGTTTGGGCGAGTTGGCTGTTTTTTCCGCAAATTAGAAAAAGAGAGGATAGTATGAAGACCAATACATTATTACTGATGAGCCTGATGGCGCTAACATCTGTCCACGGAGTCGAGTTGGCCCCGGAGTCTTTGCAGGCGCATGACTGGTTCGGCTGGTCTATGGATGTGGATGGTTCTTATATGGCGGTCGGGGCGCCTTATGACAACCAGGGAGCAAGCAATTCCGGCGCGGTTTATATTTATGAACGTACAAAATCCGGCTGGCAGCAGGCCGCCGGATTGAAAGCCGCACAGCCGCAGGCCGGCGCCCAGTTCGGATATTCGGTGGCAATCCGTGGGGACCTGTTGATTGTCGGAGCCAATCTGGAGGATCATGAACATACGGATTGGCGCCAGGTGAGGCGGGATGCGGGAGCGGTGTATATTTTCAATCGAACAGGCCGTGAGTGGAAACAGACGGCCAGAATTGTTTCATCCAAAGCGAAGGACATGGATCAATTTGGTTTTACCGTCGATATCCAAAATGAAACCGCAGTTGTCGGCGTGCCGATCTACTGCGAGACAAGCGATTGGGGAGATCAGGTACATGGAGCGGTATGTATTTTCCAGCGTGTTGACGGCAAATGGCAAGAGAGCGATTTTGTTCAGTTGGCACGCGAAAAGAAGCAAGGCGATCAGTTTGGCAGAACCGTGGCGATTCATGGCGACACACTTTTCGTTACCGGGCATGATGATTTTGTCGGAGTTATTCACGTCTATGAGAAAATCCAGAATAAATGGACTTATCGTTACAAATTGAGGCCCCAGGAACTGACGAATCAATGTAACTTTGGAACTTCTTTGGCGGTGTGCAGCGATATGCTGGTTGCCAATGCGTGGCTGGATGATCAAAAGGGACTTGACGCCGGATGCGTCTTTGTTTTCGAATTCAAAAAAGACGAAAAGAATCCCGACGATCCCAATTCCAGAGGAATGTGGAAGCAAACGGAAATCCTGACCGCGGGGGATGCAAAGGCTGGAGATGCTTTTGGCAAATCTGTGGCTCTTGCAGGCGGTACGATACTGGTTGGGGCGCCGTATGCGGATATCGAACAGAGCGATTCGGCCGGAGCTGTTTATGTATTTGAGAAAAAAGATGGCGGTTTCAAACAGGTCAGGAAAATCGTCGAAAGCAAACCGCAGCGGGGGGCGCGTTTGGGGTCTTCCGTGTGCGTCAGCGGGAGCGATTATTTATCAGGAGCAATGCACAGCGATGCCAGGGGTTGCAATTCCGGAAAAGTATTGGCTGTCGAATCAGCAGGTGCATGTGTAATAGAACCGAAATGATGATAATAAAGGAATTATTATGAGCAGTGCAAAAATTCATTTTTATTACAAAAATGTAACCGCCGAAGTGCTTGGCGATCAGCATGGGATCAGCCAGACGCAGTTTAAGGAGCTGGCAGAAAAGACGACGCCGCTGATTGAGCAGTTGAATCAGCAGCGCAAGGCCGGCAAAACACGGTATCGTGATTTGCCGTACAACGAAGCCTATCCCCGTCAGGTCAGGGAGATTGCACGCCAAGTGGTTAATGAATGTGAAAATTTTGTCGTGTTGGGCATTGGCGGCTCGGCGCTGGGCAACATCGCCCTGCAAACAGCGTTGAATCCGTATTGTTATAATCTGGACCCGGCACAGCGGAAAGGGCCTCGTCTGTTTGTGTTCGATAATGTGGACCCGATGCAGTTGAGCAGTTTTCTGGATTGGGTATCGGATAAACTCGACAAGACCATTTTCAATGTAGTCAGTAAATCCGGCAGAACCGCCGAAACCGCCGCGCAATTTTCAATCATTCGGGAATTGCTGCTCAAAAAACTGGGACCCGAAGGCTGCAAAAAACGGATTATTGCTACGACGGACACCAAAGAAGGTACCCTGCGAAAAATCGCCGATGCGGCCGGTTTTCGGACGCTGGAAGTGCCGGATGGCGTCGGCGGGCGCTTTAGTGTATTAAGTCCCGTCGGACTGCTCAGTGCGGCCGTCTGCGGCATTGATATAGAGTCGCTGCTGGCCGGCGCCCGGGAAATGGACAGCCGTGTATCCCGAACGGATTTCTTTGCCAATCCGGCGGCGCTCAATGCGGCGATTAACTGGCATTACTACAATCGGGGAAAACCAATCTCCGTGATGTTCCCATACACCTGGCGGCTCAAAGACCTCTCGGATTGGTATCGCCAACTGTGGGCCGAAAGTCTGGGCAAGACCAAGAACCTCAAAGGACAGGATGTGTTTGTCGGGCCGACGCCCGTCAATGCCCTGGGAACGACCGATCAGCACAGTCAGGTACAGCTTTACCGGGAAGGTCCTAATGACAAGCTGTTCACATTCCTGCAGGTTAAGCAGTTTGATCGTGATTTAATGATGGGCGCTGCACCGCAGGAAGCGCCGGAACTGAACTACCTGGCCGGCAAAGAAATGTCCCGGCTGCTCAACAGCGAAAAACTGGCAACGGAATACGCCTTGCTTGTCGATAAGCGTCCGTGTTTAACGGTGTTGTTCGACAAGGTGGATGCGTTCGCGATTGGCCAGTTTATTTATCTGTATGAGACAACCACCTCGCTGGCAGGCTTGCTGTTTGATATCAATGCGTATGACCAGCCGGCGGTGGAATTGGGTAAGGAAGCCACCTTTGCCCTGATGGACCAGCCGGGCTGGGAAGAGCTGGCAGCGAAAATTCAGCCGGTTAAGCAAATCGACGGCGGATTCCTTGTCTGATAGCGTTGCGGCAACACCAATACAGTAATCGAGGCGGCCAGTCACAATATGCGGTATCTGGCAATTGATCACGGTCAAAAGCGCACCGGCCTTGCCGTCAGCGACGGCGGCGGGACGATGGCGTTTCCTTATGGGATGATTCCAGCAGACAGCCGGATGATTGCCGCCGTCAAGGATGTGATTCAAAAAGAGCGCATTGATGCGGTGGTTATAGGGCTTCCCCTGAATATGAACGGCTCTGAAGGTCCGCGGGCAGCGGCAGTGCGGGCGTTTGCCCAACAGCTTGGCAAGGCCGTGTCGATACCGATAGTATTCTGCGATGAGCGTCTGAGCAGCTACGAAGCCGAGCAAAAACTTGGCCAGCTAAACTTGTCAGACATCCAAAAGAAGCAAAAGGTCGATGCGACGGCCGCGACACTGATATTGCAGCGGTATATAGACAGCCAAAGCCAGCCCAATTCAGTGGATTGCCAGTCCATCTCATTGGACGATCAACTGCGGTATTGCCCCGACAGGCTTGTCGTGCCGGATAGCGCTGCGGCGGCAGAGCAGGTATCTATAACATTTCAGCAGGCCGCCGAGGAGGCGATAGAGCAGCGGGGCGCATTCCATGCGGTTCTGTCAGGCGGCAAGACGCCGGCGGCGTTTTTTGACTATGCTGCCGCTGTGCAATCGGAGGCTATGCGGTCTGTCTGGCAGAAAACGCATTTCTTTTGGGCGGATGAGCGGGCGGTTGCGCCCGACGATCCGCAAAGTAATTATGGACTTGCCCATCGGACAATGCTTTCCCATTTGCCCATCCCTGCCGATCATATTCATCGAATGCCTGCTGATAGTGCCGACCTGGAAAAAGCGGCCTGGCAGTATGAACAGACAATCCGCCAAATCGTTCCTTCCGAAGGCGGCAAATTTCCGGTATTCGATTGGGTTTTGCTGGGACTTGGTGCCGATGGCCATACGGCGTCGCTGATGCCCTGTGATGCGGCTTTGGATAATTATGCCGATACGGTTGCCGTGGTTCGGTCGCCGCAGTATGCACTGTGTCGGCTCACGCTGACGATTCCGGTTTTGCTGTCGGCGCGCAGTCTGGTGCTTATGATTTGCGGAAGCGAAAAAGCTGACATTGTACGTAGTATTTTATGTGAACCGCCGGATATCCGCTGCCATCCCATTTGCGCCCTGCATCCGGCGATTTCCAAAACACTCTGGATTATGGACACGCAAGCAGCCTCGCTGCTGCAGGAAGATTAACTGCCGTATGGATGGGGCAGCCGCCTGTATCGAGCAGATGACTGAGCCGTTTATGCTGGGCCGGCGTGTGGCAATGGATAAAACCGCAGCCAGCGACGGATGCGATTTGTTTTCTGTCGGGGTGCGTGTCAAGGAATGGGGCGTTAATCAGCACGATGTCATATTGGGTGGCGGCTTTCTGCACAATTGTTTTAATGTTGCACTGATTAAAGCGGACAAAATAGCGTGCCGGCCACAGATAAAGATTGTCGACGGCGGTCGGCAGGGCGGCAGGGCGGGCGGCTTTTTCAATGGCATCGGAGTCCATCTCAAAGACTTGGGCGGCGGCGTTGCGTCGGGTGTCCAAATCGATTAGAAGACATTTCTTGTTCTTTTTAGCCAGTTCCACCGCGACATTGACAGGGATGGTAATCGGCAGGGCGTCAATGCCTGAGCCGGCCCACAGCACGCATCGGCCTTTGCCGTTGAGCGACAAAATAATGTCGGCGGCATTCTGCGGGCGGCTTAGGCCGGCTGCGTTATTGGCCGGCGCACCGGGACAGGATGGTCTTTGTTTTATCAGATGCCATATCGCAAAAGATAAAATACCCAAGAACATCCCTCCTAACGATACATACGTCCAGGGCGATTCAAGAATTGGTTTTGCTCGTTCCATGAGCGTCAATGCGGCGATTGGCAGCGGCATTTGTTATTTGATCCATCGCTTCAGATAACGGGGGCGATTATGTGAATCCGGCTCCAGAAGCTGCAAAATATCGCGGCGGACAATTTCTTCGATAATTCGGTTTTCAGCCGGAGACAGTGTTTGTTCAATACTTTGAAAAGCAGGCGGCTGCCCCTGTGGATCTGCGGGAATGCCCGCAGCGGCAGGCTGATGAGAAACAGCGGGATTCTGGTCAGATGGCGCCGAAGGACTGATAAATTGATTAACCACATTCTGGATGCCGCCGGCGCGGGTTGATGACGGCCTGCCTGCGGGGCTCTGCCGTTGAGAGCCGACAGCACGCCGCTGTTCGGCCATAATCTGGTCAGCCAGATTAAATGTAGGAATTGACTGCTCGTCGTGGGCAGCCGTCCCGGCATCGGCAGACGGGATATCGGCGGTCTCATCCGGCTGCGGCGCTTCTGCAAACTGACGCAGGCGGGCATTTTCTTCTGTCAGTGCATCAATTGTTTCTTTCTGTTGCGACAACTCGCTTTCGCGCAGCCGAAGCAAATCGTGCTGACGGGTATTTTCTTCCTGCTGAAGATGGAGCTGGCCTTTTAGTTTTTCACATTCTCGAGAAGCCATCTCCAGCAATTGGCGGACTTGCTGTGCCTGGTGATTGGCGGCGTCCAGGTCCTGCTGGGCGGCGCCCAAACGGTCGTTTTCCGATTGCAGCGAGGCAACGCGATTTTCGAGGTCTTTGATGGTTTTCTCAAAACGCTGTCGATTTTGGCGGTACACATCAATCTGAGCGGTCAAATCCTGCACGCGCAAATCCTGCTGCTGTTTTTCAGAATCAGTCTGGTCGGTCAAAATCTGAATTCGCAGCTTCTGTTCTCTGTATAGTTTTTCCAGGTCTGTTGCCTTTTCGTCGGCTTGCTGCGCCTGGGCTTTGAGCGTGTCTATCTGCTGATTGAGCGAGTCGATGGTGCTGCGCAAAAACTGGTTTTCCTCGTCTAATTGGGCGGCAGCGGTGGTCTGTGCTTCCGCCTGTGAGGACAGAAGCGATTGCAGTCGTTCGATTTCTTTTCTGGAAACAGAAAGGTCCCTGCGGCTGTCCTCCAATTCCTGATGAAGCTGTTCAATCCGCTGCTGCCAGCGGCCGGTCTGTTCAATCAAAAGGGATTGTTCGGCCAGTTGTTTCCTGGCAGCGTCCAATTCCGCCGCAAGCCCGGCCGATTGGAGAGAGAACTGCTGGGTCTGATTGACGGACTCCTTGAGCGCCAGGGTCGTTTCCTGAACTTGCCGTTGAGCCGCCAGCAGGGATTGATGTACCTGTTCCTTCTCCCGCAGGACAAGGGCAATCTGTTTTTCATGCACCTGATTTTGCAGAACTTGCTCATTTAGCCGAGAAAGGAGTTTATCCATATCCAGTTTTAATTGATTCAGCTGCTGGTCTTTTTCGTGGATTATGTTCTGCCAGTCCGGCTGAGGTGCTTCGGAAACGGTGTCCGGCTCGGACTGCGGAAAAATGGGTTCGTTTTGCGAAATCTCCGGCGAATTGTTCGGATTGTCGCTATTTTGTATCTTGTTATCAAGCGGCGACAACCTCCCAGACTGCTGCAAGACCTTGAGCAGGTCGGCCTTGCATTGCAAGATGTCCGCATCTAACTGTTGCGGCTTATTTTCCACTCTACATATACCCTCCGAACCAAAGGGCTCATTATACCACAGTTCCATTTACAAATCAAGATGATATATTCACCTGTTGTTTAATGGGAATAATTCAAGAAAACTCAAATGGCTCATCTGGAGAATGCATCGGTAATCCAGCAGATTTTGGTGGATTCAGAGATATCCAGAGCCAACACCCACAAGTGACTGCTTCTCTTGCCTTTGGTTCATTTTGGATGCTAGAAACCCCGACATTTTTATGCTTGTATTCGATTCTTGTGTCAAGTTCTGATTTCCATTACAATCCAATGTTCGGCATGAGGATACGGTTCTGCGGGGACGCAACCGGAGGCACTGGCCGATGCCCGGAACACGGTCATACAGGCCTGCGTTGCGGCCTGATGTTTTTGTTGCCAATTTGTGAAAATCCGGCTATAATCGGGTCGGATAGGTCTTGTGAGGCCGTATCGAAATGGCACGAAGTACCCTAAATACTAACAATTTTAAGCACCCGTAGCTCAGTTGGATAGAGCAACGGATTTCTAATCCGTCGGTCGGGAGTTCGAATCTCTCCGGGTGCGTTTCCCGCAAGACATTGCAAATTTAGAACTTACAGATTTACTGAAAGTTGGTTTTTACAGGACAATTTTTCAAATTTTTCCCTTTGCAGTCGGGGACTTTTCTGAGTACAAAAAAAGCTACAATGGCTGAGTTGTCCTGTAAAAAAGAAAACAAAAAAATCCTTGTAAGTGTTTATCTTACAAGGCTTTGTATTTACTGGGCCCGCAAGGATTCGAACCTTGGACCAAGGGATTATGAGTCCCCTGCTCTACCGCTGAGCTACGGGCCCTGACCGATTGCCGAATAGGTGCCTGGCCGACCCAAAGTCCGTAATACCACGACACACACTGCGACAAAGCCGGGTCAATCTACATCCGAAAAGCCTTTTTTGCAAGAAAATTAGGCCGTAAATCCGCCTGACTTTGCGAGATTATCCGAAAAGACTTGTTGGCCTGATTTCCCGACGTTGAATATGTCTTATTCCGGTTTTCTTGCCGAGGCGCAGAATTGCCCCATCTTGATCATCGCATCGTTAAGTCTATCCATCGACCCATCCAGCCGCGTGAAAGAATCGACCAAATCCAGCAGCTCGGCATCGGCGGGTTTTTCGCCGTAATGGTGCTCCACATTGACAATACCCGCATCCAGGCCATATTCCATCGCCTTGGCGACATACGCCCGGCAGATGCCGATTTTGCGTCCCGGCAGGTCCCGGCAGCAATTGCTGACGCCAAGCGAGAAATGGCAGTCTTTCATCTGCGGGTCGGATTTAATCTTTTTGATGGTATTAAACGCACGATAGGTATAGCCCGGTACGCCCGGCTCCATCGGCATATCAATCGCCAGCGGAAAGACGGTAGAGTCAAAAAAGATTTCATTGGTCCTAAAGCCGTGTTTCATTGCTTTCTCAAAAATTTCTTTTGCCATGCCGAACAATTCTTCGACCGAGTGGGAGCCGCCCGGCCCCTGTGCCTTGTCTTCGCTGACAAGCAGCCCGATAAATGAAAAATCATAATCTTTCTTGAGCGGCATCATTTTGTCGGCGGTATGGATTTTGATGGAATTCATCAGCGGCGGCTTGACGGACATATCGGTATTGTACCATTCCTCCAAACCGGCCTTAAGGACATCATCATTACTGCTGTCGATGCAGATAGGTACGCCCATCCCCCATTTGCGAACCAGGCGGGTGTATTCCCGCATCATGCCGACAGCGGCCTGCGGGTCGGTTTCTCCGAATGCATCCAGATTGACGGCCAGATAGCTTGCCCCATCCGACGCCTGGCTCTCTATCAATGCCCGAATATAATCCAGCGGGCCGCTGGGGGTGGTATAGGCGCCGGCGCCAAGAGCGTGCAATTCTTTCATAATCGCTCCGGTCTTGGGAATCGAGGCGTGAATAGCCTCGCCGATTTCAATCAGAGGTCGCTTCATGGTATGATCCTTTGCAAAAAGATAATTGACTAATGAACTGGTGTGTTCCAGCTTCGGGATGCGCGGGCGGTTGATCGTTTTCCGCAGGCGCTGCAGTCCGCCGCTTTCGGCCGCCGCAGAGCTATAAACTCGTTCGCCGATGCATAGGCGCTCCAAATTATTACCGCAATAACCTTCGACGGTCGCATCGCCGCAGGGGACATTATCCAGTCCCTTTTCACAGCCGCCGATAGTGCAGTAGCCGAAATTTTCCGGCAGATAGCAGTCGCCGCATTCGTGGCAGTCGAATGCGATATACTTGAAACCTTTTTCAATGGCGTTAAACGCCTTGTATGTCCAGCAAGATTCCTTGTCGGCGCCCGCCAATTGCAGACATTTACGAAAGGCTTTGAATCCGGTGTATTTCGGGTCTAAAATCGCCCGGTGCATAAAATCAAAGAATTTTTCACGGCATTTCTTTTTGGGTTTGGATAATGCCGCTGTCTTTCCATTCTCATCATATAGATAAAAGGATTTATCTGCAGGCCAGTACAGGTTGTCTTTGTACCGCACCCATCCATCGCCGATTTCGACTGCGCGAGACAGTATTTTGATGAAGATATCATAATCGTGAACGCCGCCGATATCCACACCGCGAGCGCCGATAGCCTTATACATCGCCACCTGCTGAGCCGCGCGTTCGATATGTTCATCGACGGTTTCCGATTTCAGTTTGGCAAGCAGGGCGTCGCTCACAAAGCAGCCCGGCAGTTTAATATCATGCATCAATCGCGGCGCCGGCGTCAGCGTTGTCAGCCAATAGACATTGCCCAGTACCGGAATATCGATATGGTTATCCTTTAAGTACCGCATCAGCTCCATCGATTTTTTCCAGTCCCACCCGACCTGGGTAACCAGGTATTTAGCGCCGGCAGCAATCTTCTTCTCCATCTTGTAATATTGCTGCATCAGAGATGGCTCCGTGTATTTGAACGGCGAGACGGCGGCGCCGGCGTAAAAACGATGTACCTGATTGAGCTGGTCGGGTTTGGCTTTGACAATAGAGTCATTATTGATTTTGGAAATCAGCCTCAACAGTCCAACGGATTCAACCTCGAACACCCCTTTGGCGCTGATTGGCTTATCACCGGTCAACGCCAGAACCGATTCGACCTTCATTTGTTTGTATCCAATCAATGCGCTGGTCAGCCCATCAGAGTTGCTGTCCTTGCAGCTGATATGAGGAATAATATCCAGCCCCGCGGCCAGAGATTTGGCTTGGAGATAAGCAATCACATCGGCCGGCTCGATATTGGCGATTCCGCCCGGATTTTGCGGCAGCATAATACCGGCAAAATGAAAACCCGCCGGCACAGCGGAAGGATTCTTCTGATAGCCGGCGATAAATTTCTCTATGGGATAATAACTGTAATTGGCTCCGCCGGTCAATTCCGCAGTAACGGCAAACTGGTCTTTGGCTGCAAATGCTCTCTTTAGTCCATTTTCAATCACTGTTTTATCTCCATAAATAATCAGACATATGTAGGATACCCTCTAATTATAAGTCATAAAAAATATGAGAATATAAAAAATACAAGGTTTTTTTATGTTTTTCTGCTACAAAACCCGTGCTAACTCATTTCCAACAATACTTTAAATGCAATTGTGGAAAACTTGTTGATAAACAATATAGAATTTACTCATTATAGGTATATAATATCTTTGTTTAGATTTTTTTTTATGTTATTACGGTACAAACTGAACTTTTTTTTTTGGAAATTCTGCCAATTATGACATAACTCTTTTTTTTTAATAGAGTTATAATTTGATTTAAAATAGAAGCTAAAGGCCAACCTTAAGCAGCACCTCTTCCATAAAATTCTATATAAAAGGCGGTGATTACTTTTTTGCTCCAGTAAAAAATGTGCAATCTTCGTGGAAAACTTGGCCTGTTGTGCGTAATTTCCTCAAAAAGCCCCCGTCAGACCCCGCTAATCAACCGTTTAAGTTGCCTGCATGCATAGTCAGGTTTTGCCTGGCCGCATACCGCATCGCATACAGCGATGGTTTTGGCTCCTGTCCTTAAGACTTCCGTTATGTTGGATAATCCGATGCCGCCTATCGCAACATGCCCCACGGGGTAATCGACGAGGAACTTCAATCCGTTTTGAAGGTAGTCAATACCCGCTGTTGGCTCATGGGGTTTGGTTAGTGTACTGAAAACAGGCCCAAGGGCAATGTAAGTGCAGGGTTGCCTGACCGCCTCCTGGAGTTGGCACATAGAATGGGTACTTAAACCCAGTATCATCGGTTTTTGCTGAAGTTTTCGAACCTGTTGCGGTGTCAAATCCCCTTGTCCGAGATGAACCCCATCCGCATTGGACAGAATGGCGATGTCCGGCCGGTCATTGATAATACTCACCACGCCGCCGGACTTGCAAATCTCAACAAACCGACACGCCCACTCCATAAATTGACGAGCCTGTACCGATTTGCACCGCAATTGCAGGCAATCTGCTCCGCCCTCGATACACGCATCAACCAGATTAAAAAGGGCATCTTGGCGACTATCCATATCGGCATTAATCAAGACATACAGGCGAACAGCGGAAAAGCGTCGTTGCCCCAAAACCATCTCAAATACCTCTTTTTCCAGCGTATATGCATCAAACCGCATCTTTTCAAATTCATCATACAGCAGGGGGGTGATGGTTTGTCCCATCTCCGCAAGAACCCGCAGTGCCTCTGTCAGTCGCTTAAATGCCGCCGTAAGACAATCTTCCAGGCTGGTTCGCGTCATCTGGCCGCCGACCCGCAGGTCTTTGCCCACATCGGCGTCAGAGTCCCGACAACTGAGCATCTGTCCAGCGTCCAGCAGGCCGATTTGACCGCAAAGACGGTGCCGCAAAGCCTTGATTTTGGCGCAAAAAGAGGGGTTATTTAAGGCAAATCGACAGAATTCCTCTATAACCCGCAAGGCCTCCCGTGCGCGGTTGAAATTGGCATCCACAATGCGGTAAATTGTGTGTTCCATGGCCCCAGATTATAATCGCAGACGATCATTTGGCAAATCCTTCCCCGAAAAACTTTTCCCCTTTCGATCTCCAGTACTGCGAGGCTGGAAAGGGGTATTGTCATTGCGAACTCCTTTGCGGGTGAGGAATCCATTGACTCAGAAAAGATCCTTTACTGTTCATGCCCTCTATCTTGTCCTGCCGTCGAGACTTTGCGGCGGCCATTGTTATGTTTGGACAAAAGTCTTTTCTTTTGAGCGTCAGATGGTGCCCTTATGCGGAAATTCGGTCATTTTGAGTTTTTTACTGATGTGATTATCGGACAAAAGCCATTTTGGGCCTGAAAAAACAGCAAATTTCATCTTGACTTTTTACCCTGAGAAACGTATATTAGAGTACGGGTTGCGGTAG
>CAZICJ010000018.1:0-40834 GCA_964537635.1 uncultured Pirellulales bacterium | reverse complement strand
TTCAGCTTGGCTGTATCCTTATTCTCCTCAGGAGGGTTTTGGGATGACTTCTAGAGACTCCGTTTCAACTTTAAGAAATAATTCGATTTGCAGAAATGGAATCGAAAATACTGCAACTTATGCGGTTTCAATATTAGACCCAAAATCTACTCCAGTGGTTTTCAACAACACGATTGCTTACAATTACAACGAGGCCGTATTTTACATCGACAGCGACCCGAATCACTGGAACATCCCTGATATTCAAAACTGCATCCTCTGGTATAACAATGTGGAGGGCAATACAGAGCAGTTTGCGGGATGGAAGGTAGTGCCGCACTATAGCTGCCTGTACGACCCCAACGACCCGAATGGAGTGGATTACGGCATAGACGAAATCACTAAAAATTTTAGCGGCAAGCCGGGGTTTGCGTATCCCTACACCGGCGACCCGAATGTTGCAATCAATGTGCATCTGAATTGGGAGTCGTACTGCAAAGACAAGGGCAATCCGTATCACACCAACGATGATGTGGGTTTAAATGATATGGATAAAGAAGAACGCATCATGGATAGCCGCGTTGATGTCGGCGCCGATGAAATCGGTTGCACAGATATTTCCAATGTACGGGATTGGAATGCCGATGGGCTGGTCAATCTGGTCGAATTTAATATCTTCTCCAGAGCGTGGTTGTCGCACGACCCTAATGACCTGGCGCTGAATGACCCCAACAACCCAATGAACGACCCGAACATTCCATATTATGTGTCGCTCACAGATAAGCAGCGATGGAACCCGGTTTGTGATTTCGTCTCAAGCGGTGATAGCCACTACGTAATTGATGCGGCAGATTTGCTTGTGTTTATTGACGCTGATTTGAATTCCAGCACAAATGCTGACCGTTGGCTGTGGCAGGCGTGCTGGCTATCTGCGGAATGGCAGGAGCAGATCGCCTCGCCTCCAATGATGATGGCAATGCTGCCTGCATCACAGCCGCAGGAGATGGCCGTTGCAATGCCGATGGAAATGGTTCCGGATGCTGCTATTCCAGAATTTGCGGTTCCCGAAAAATCGATTGCCGAACAGCTCGCCGAGGCAAAAGAGGCAGCCCAATGGCTTGAAGAGTTGTGGAAAACGGAACCGGACATCCAGAATGAAATTGATGCAGCATCGTGGCAAGAGTTTATGGATGCGGTCAATGAAAATGTGAAAGAGTTAGAAACATTAAATTCTGAAACCCAAACTTTGTCGGAGGAAGTACAATGAAGAGGATGATTACAGCAATGGTGTTGGTTTTGTCGGTATCGGCGGTTGCGGGATATGATTACACAATCAGCAGTGGTTATTTTTATGATATCACGTTAGTTGGTAGTGAAAAAATGTTAATAACAGGGGGGGGGGGGCTTGGAATAACCGCAAAAGATTTTAGTGTTTTGGATATAAAAAATACGACACCATATATTGCAGGTTTTGGTGGTATTGGAACCATTGATTTGTGGAACACAAGTCGATTGAATTTTTCTGGTGGACAAGTTGACTCGATTCATATTGACGCTTATGCCGAGGGCGTTTTAAGTGGTGGGTTGATCAATCGGATTACTAATGAATCCCAATTAGGTCTTTCACATATTGAGGTTGTTTGCAAGCAATACAGCTACAATGTCCAGACAAAAAAACTGACCGGCATTTGGGGTGATAACTCAAATTTCAACATCCAACTGGTTGATTTAGCCGGATATGCCACAACTTACAGCATTATGGATTTTACGATTATTCCTGAGCCAGCGACATTAGCTTTGCTCGCATTGGGCGGGCTACTGATTCGCAGAAAATGATGTTTTATCCTCACAATCAACTTGTAAGCCGACAGGGGGAGCAATTGCGGCTCCCTCGGCGGTTTTTTGCTTCGCCAGTTCTCAAGAATTGTTCGGTGGTGGATAACGTGCGGGAAGGGCTTTATTTTACCGGTTTTGGAACGCGGTATCCATCCATTCGCAACTGCATTTTGTGGGGCAATAAGAATGATGGTCAGCAGTTGGTTGGATAATGCAAGCATAAACGAATTAGAACAATTAAACGCTCAAACCTTACCTGAATCGGAGGAATTACAATGAAACGATTTGTTGTTATGAAAAAAGTGATTGTGAAACTTGGGTTATTTTTCGTGTTATCAATGCCGATTTTTGCCTCCACGGATTGGACTATACAAAGCGGCGATAATTACATAGAAAATACCGATTTGTACGATACCGTATGGTTAAACAATAATGCTAACTTATATGTACTGGGTGGACAAACTTCTACTATATACACAAACCATAATAGTACATTGAGTCTCACAGATGGTATTGTGTATAATATTGAAATGCGTGGAAGTAGTTCATGTAGTTTTTATGACGGTTTTACCAATCGGGTATATTGTTATGAGTCGAGTACGCTAAATGTTTACGACTGGAGCAATTCACAGCCTTTCGGTGGCAGTTTTCACATAGTCGCCTTTGGTAATTCGATAGTCAGTTTGTTTCAAGGAAATAGCCTAGGACAGGTAAACGCCTATGATAACAGCCAGTTAAATATTTTTGGAAAAAATTTGATTTTCAGCAACGGTTATATCAGAGGCACTTGGGCAAATGGGACAGACTTCAGCCTATATATGCGGGGTCAATTTGATTTCCCTCAACAGCTTATCCTTCACGAAATCCCGGAACCGATGACGCTGGCATTGCTGGCCTTGGGCGGGCTATTGATTCGACGGAAATAACGGTTCGATATGCCAAAACAGGGCGGGGTGAAATCCCCCGCCTTGTTTTGGCTCACCTATCCGGATACTCACTTCTTACAAAACAAATCTCTATGACTTTGGAAAACCTGTAAAAATATCGGGAATATCGTTTTTTAAAAAGGCTTGCAAAAGGGCAGTTTCTTCCTATAATGAACGGGCTTATAAGGGGTTGGCGGCGGTCTGTCTGCGGCCAATCTTGGCCGAGTGGCGGAATGGCAGACGCTGGGGATTTAAAATCCCCTGACCGCAAGGTCGTGAGGGTTCAATTCCCTCCTCGGCTAACGTTTTTTATCATAAGCAGTTATGGTTGAACCAGAAGGGCTTATAATAAATATAAATAAAACCTTAATGTGGAGGCTGAACCAATGGCCAAGCAAGTACAATTACAGGATGTAGAACGTCCGAATCTGTTCCGTGAACAGTTTCCGTATTCGGAGCTGCCCAAGGTCTTTTTTGATGGGCAGGATGTTCCGATTGAAAATCCGCAGCATATTTGGATTACGGACACAACATTCCGCGACGGCCAGCAGGCTCGCCCTCCGTATCGCCCCGAACAAATTGCCCGGATATACGAATATCTGCATCAAATCAACGGCACGACGGACTTGATTCGCCAGAGCGAATACTTTCTGTATTCGGACAAGGATAAAAAGGCCGTCGAACTATGTCGGGAAAAGGGGTATCAATTTCCTGAAATTACCGGCTGGATTCGGGCGACGGTCTCGGATTTCCGGATTGTCAAAGAGTTGGGACTCAAAGAGACCGGCATTTTGACCAGCGCCAGCGATTATCATATCTTTTTGAAATTGAAGATGACCCGCCAGCAGGCTCTCAACGCCTATCTGGATGTGGTCAAGGCGTCGCTGGATACCGGCATTTTGCCGCGATGCCATTTTGAAGACATCACGCGGGCGGATTTTGACGGCTTTATCCTGCCGTTTGCCGCCGAACTGCTCAAATTGTCGCAGCAGTACAAGACGCCGGTCAAGATGCGTCTGTGCGATACGCTGGGCTTTGGGGTTCCCTGGGCGACGGCCAAGCTGCCGCGCAGCATTCCCAAGATGGTTTATGCCCTGCGTCAATTGGGTGTGCCGGGCGAATGGCTCGAATGGCACGGCCACAATGACCTGCACAAAGTCGAAATAAATGCCGCCACCGCCTGGCTGTACGGCTGCTGTGCGGCCAATACCTCCATCTTCGGCGTCGGCGAGCGGACGGGCAATCCGCCGCTGGAAGCCCTGGTGATGGAACATGCGCAGCTTCGCGGTACCAACCCGAATGTCAATTATGAGGCGATTACCGAGTTGGCTCGCTATGCGGTCAAGGAGTTGAATTTCGATATCCCGGCCAATTATCCGCTGGTCGGCAGGGATTTCAATGTAACCCGCGCCGGCATTCATGCCGACGGCCTGCTTAAAAACGAAGAGATTTACAACTGCTTTGATACGCTCAAATATCTCAAGCGGCCGGTGGGTGTGGCCATTACCGATAAGACCGGCGCTGCGGGCATCAAGCACTGGATTGAAGAACGCTACCAGGTGGAAGTTGGTAAGCAGGACCCGCAGGTGCTGTTCATTAAGGACAAAATCGACGCCGAATATGCCGCTGAACGAATGTCGGCGATTACGGATATGGAATTGGAACAGTGGACCAAAGAGGCGTTCGGGAATAAATTGCCGCCGCGGCGATAGCGGTTGAGGCCGGCGATGATTGAGGCGGTATTATTTGATGTAGGCCAGACGCTGCTGAACTTTGGGCGGCTGCGTACCGGTTCACTCTTTGCCCAGTCCGCAAGGCAGAGCTATCAATGGCTGATCAAGCACTCTCAGCCGGTCGGCAATTTTACCGCCTATCGGATGATTCACTGGTGGGGATTGTATTGGCATATTGTCAAATCGTTTTTGACGGGCAAAGACTTCGATTCGCTGATGGTGCTTAAGAATTACGGCGCCAAACGCGGTTATCTGCTCAGCGATGAACAGTACCGGGAGCTCAACTGGGTCTGGTATGAGCCGCTGTCGCATCGGGCTTATACAGAATCGGATTTGATTACGACACTGGAAACGCTGTCGGCAATGGGCTTAAAGCTGGGCTTGCTGTCTAATACGTTTGTGCATAAGGACAGCCTCCAGCGGCATCTGGACAAGGTCGGCATTCTGCGTTTTTTTCCCGTGCAGCTTTATACCTGTGATTATCCCTGGCGCAAGCCCGATGTGCGGATTTTTCAGCAGGCCGCCAAAGAGATGGGCGTTTCCGCCGAAAAGACGATGTATGTCGGCGACCGCGTGGATAATGATGTGGTTGGTTCGGGACGTGCCGCGATGATACCGGTATGGAAGCGCGTTGTCGGCAAACAGCCCCGCCTGCCGCAGGGAACGCTGGTTATTGACAAACTGTCCGAACTGCCGGCGATCATTGACGAATTAAATGGACATCGAGCCATAGCCGCTGATGTCAAACAGACGCTATAAGGAAATTCTTATGCAAACCAGGTTAGCCTATCAGAAATGTATCAACCCGCAGTGTCGTGCTGAATTCGGCGTTGACCAGACGCTCTTTGAATGTCCCTCGTGCGGGGATTTATTGGATATTGAATATCACTGGGACAAGATGCAGCTGCCCGGCCGGATGGCGGATTTTGCCAAACGCTGGGCGAGCCGGCTGAATCGGCTGGATTTTTCGGGTGTCTGGCGGTTTCGCGAACTGCTGGATTTTTGCCCGGACGACTGCAAGGTCTCCGTCGGCGAAGGTCAGACGGTCTTGCAGCAGGCCTGCGGGCTTGCCGCGGAGTTGGGCATGAAGCCGGATTGTCTGTTTTTGCAGTACGAGGGCTTGAATCCTTCCGGTTCGTTTAAGGACAACGGGATGACGGCGGCGTTTTCTCACGCCAGGATGGTCAAGGCTGTTTCCAGCGCCTGTGCTTCGACGGGCAACACCTCAGCGGCAATGGCTCTGTATGCCCGCGCCTGCGGTTTGAAGGCTACCGTCTTTATCGGGCAGGGCAAAATCGCCTATGGCAAACTCAGCCAGGCAATGGACTTCGGCGCCTTTACGATTCAGATTCAGGGCGATTTCGACGATTGTATGCGGCAGGTGCAGGATGTCTGCCGGCAGATGAAGATTTATTTGGTCAATTCGCTCAACCCGTTCCGCCTCGAAGGGCAGAAAACGATTATGTACCGTATTTTGGAGGCGATGAATTGGCAAATTCCAGATTGGATTGTCGTGCCGGGCGGCAATCTGGGTAATTCCAGCGCCTTCGGCAAAGCCTTTATGGAACTCAAAAAACTCGGGCTGATTGACCGCGTGCCGCGGCTTGCGATTATCAACGCCCAGGGTGCCAATACGCTGACGGAGCTGTATAACGACCACCAGCTTCGCTGGAATAACGGTGATGTGGACAATAAGAAAATCGACGGCTATTATGCCAAACTGGATGCCGCCGGCTACAAGCCCCATACGATTGCCTCGGCGATCGAGATTTCCCGGCCGGTCAATCTGAAAAAGTGCCTGCGGGCGCTGGATGTCTGCAATGGCGTGGTGCAGTCGGTAACCGATGCGGAGATTTTGGATGCCAAGGCGCAAATCGGCAAATATGGATTAGGCTGCGAACCCGCCTCGGCGGCGACCATTGCCGGCCTCAAATACCTGCTGGCCGACGGAACCATTCAAAAAGACCTGAAAATCGCCTGTGTTTTGACCGGCCACGTCCTCAAAGACCCGGATGCCACGGTCAACTACCACAGCAAGAACATGGGATTCTGCTCTAATCCGCCTGTGCAGGCCCCAAATGATTTGGAAAAAATTATTGAACTGATGACAAAATAACTGCCCGCCAAATCTGGTTGTCAGCCCTGTTCAGCGTATAACATACCTTCTGACAGGGCTTTTTTTATCCGCACTGGCGGCTTATTATCGATGAAAAAACGGCCAGCTTAAGCGAAATTGTAAAAAAAATAGGTAAATTTTATCTGTGCGGGCGGATGTTTTTGAATGGGCAGTCTGATAAAAACCTGCTTTCTTTTAATTAAATCCATTTTCAAAATTCGCCCCTGTTATCTATATATTGTGTATTGCCCAGTTTGCCCATTTCAACAAGTAGGGGGTATTTCGATTGAATGATTGATTCTGGATAAACCTTATTATTAATACTAAAAACACAAAAATCCCCAAAAAATGTGAAAAAAAAGGGGGAAAAAAGTTTTTATGTTTTCTAAAGTTTTTTTCGGTCATTAGTCGATAGCAGTACTGTTGGAGACAAAGGGGATGAAAAAGCATCGCGATGCACCCACAATATATTGTGGATATGGCTGCCGGTTGAAAAAACAGGTGCAAGAGCGAAAAATGGTGTAAAACGCCTCAGTCGGATAGTGAGGCAAAAAATAACAATAGGACAAGTTGAGTCCTCGGCAATCGAACAAAACAAGGACCGTTTGGTGTTTTGCCCAAAACAGATTGGACATTATGGACGCAAAATTGAACAAAGAACAAATAAACCGATTCCCGGACATTTTGGATATTAAGGCAGGCCTGTCCCATCTTTCACACAGTCGGACTGATTTTGAGTCGCATGTTATAGAAAGCGTCGAGGGCAACCCGCTTGGCCGACTGCTGAAGGTTATCGCCTCTCTTCCTGAGGTTCGACAAGAGAAAGTCCAGACCGGCCGCCGATGGCTGGAACGCGAAGACGGCGAACTGAACGACCGCATGAGTGCGGCGCTGGACAAACTGCTGGAAGAAATACTGGAGTCGTAATCTCTGTCCGCCCCGATTGATGTCTGGGACAATACCGGATCATCTGCCAATTGCAGTGTATCCTGCAGCCGTCGAGTCGGTAGCGGCCTGTCAATTTTCCAAGATCCTGTTTACAGTATGTGGGGGATGTGGTACAAGAAGGAAAATTTATTCCTTTAATCACAGGAGGTTACAATGAACAGGACACGGATTTTTGTTGGTTGTGTTATTGTATCGGCGGCGTTTTCACTGGTTGGCTGCAAGAAGCAGCCCGCCGCTCCGGCAACCCCGCAGGAAACTCCTGCAGTCGAAGCTCCCGCCCCGGTTGTGCCGGCAGAAACTCCCAAGCTGGATATGCCGGCGCCTGCCAAGGCCATCGAATTGACTTACAGCATCTTCTTTCCGCCCACACATATTCAGTGCATCACGGCGACGGAATGGGCCAAGGAAATCGAAAAGCGCACCGACGGCAAGGTGAAAATCACGATTTTTCCGGCCGGCCAGTTGACCAAAGCCCCGCAGTGCTATGAGGGCGTCGTCAACGGCATTTCGGATATCGGGATGAGCTGTTTTGCCTATTCGCTGGGACGGTTCCCGCTGCTGGAAGGTCTGGATTTGCCGCTGGGGTATCCCAATGGTCTGACAGCAAGCAGGATAGCTACAACACTGGCGGCGCAATACGCCCCCAAGGAACTTGCCGATGTGCATACCTTCTATATCCACGCTCACGGCCCCGGCATTTTAGCGGCCAAAAAGCAAATCAAGACCCTCGAAGAAGTCAAGGGTCTCAAAGTCCGGGCGACGGGTCTTTCTGCCAATATCGTAACGGCGCTGGGCGGCAATCCGGTGGCGATGGCTCAGCCGGAAACATACGATGCGCTGTCCAAGGGCGTTGTCGAAGCGACGCTGTGCCCGATGGAAACGCTCAAGGGCTGGAAGCAGGGCGAAGTCATCGACGCGGTAACCGACAGCTCCAACATTGGCTATACGACGGCGATGTTTGTCGTGATGAACAAGGCCAAGTGGGAATTACTGTCGCCGGAGATTCAAGCCGTCTTTACGGATGTGAGCAAGGAATGGGTTGATAAGCATGGCGCCGCCTGGGACAAGGCAGACCAGGAAGGCAAGGAGTTTATCGCCGGCCTCAATCACCCGATTTTAGCCCTGTCGCCGGAAGAACAGGCAAAGTGGAAACAGGCAGTTAAGCCCGTCATTGACGACTATATCAAAAAGAGTCAGGAAAAGAACCTGCCCGGCGATAAGCTGGTTGCCGATATCCAGAAGATGATTGCCGAACAGCCCAAGTAGAACCTGATGCGGCGACAATGAAGCAATGACTCTTGTGACGAAAATACTGCAGGCGGTAATTAAGGCATGGATTTGGCTTTCCAGTGCCGCCGTGCTGGCGATGATAGCCATTACCTTTGTGGATATCACGCTGCGGATGCTGCGAGTGCGGTTTATCGGGGCGATGGATTTAATGCAGATAGCCGGTGTCGTTTCGATTACTGCAGCGCTGCCTTATACAACCGCGGTCAATGGCCATGTGGCGATTGAGTTTTTCTTTCACAAACTCTCGCATCGCGGACGGCTGGTGCTGGGCAGTCTGCTTAAGACGATGACCCTGCTGCTGTTTGCGTTCACATCCTACCAGTGCTGGATTTACGGCAACAATCTGCGGGACAATAACCAGGTAACGATGACGCTGCATGTTCCGCAATGCTGGATGATGTATCTGATATCGGTCAGTCTGGTGATGGTGGTGCTGGTTGTTCTGTATTCGCTGCTGTGTCCGAATCGGGAGTTGATGAAACCATGACAGGGATACAGGCGGGCATTGTCGGGTTTGTGTTTTTGCTGCTGCTGCTGTTTAGCGGGATGCCGGTGGCGTTCACGATGGCGGTGGTCGGTGCGGTCGGCTATGCGTATCTGGTCAGCACGTCGGCATCGCTGTATCTGGTGTCGGCGGATATCTTTGATAATTTCTCCTCATCGACGCTAAGCGTGATTCCCCTGTTTGTATTTATGGGGCAGATTGCGTTTCACAGCGGTATCAGCGGCAAATTGTTTGACGCATCCTATAAATGGATGGGCAGGCTGCCCGGCGGGATGGCGATTGCCACAGTCGGTGCGTGTACGGCGTTTGGGGCGATTTGCGGGTCGGGGCCTGCGACGGCCGCGACGATGTCGGCGGTGGCGCTGCCGGAGATGAAACGCTACGGCTATAATATGGAGATGGCGACCGGCACGATTGCCGCTGCCGGCGGGCTGGGGATGATGATTCCGCCGTCGGTGGTGTTTATCGTCTATGCGGTTTTGACCGAGCAATCCATCGGCAGTCTGTTTATTTCGGGCATTCTGCCGGGTTTGCTGATTGCGGCGATATTCTGTCTGATTATTTATATTCAGTGCAGGCGCGATCCCCAAAGGGGTCCTGTTGGGCCGCAGTTTTCGTTTGCCCAAAAGATTGCCGCTCTGGGCGGGGTGTCCGAGACGCTGATTTTGTTTTTCGTGGTGATGGGCGGAATGTTTGCCGGTTATTTTACGCCGACCGAAGCGGCGGCCATCGGGGCCGGCGGGGCGCTGGTTATTGCCGCCGTCAGCCGCAAGCTGACGCTCAAGATGCTGATGCAGTCCCTGCGGGAGACGATTCGGACTTCGTGTATGGTCATCGTGATTGTTACCGGTGCGGTGATTTTCGGGCATTTTCTGGCGCGCACCTCACTGCCGTCGGCACTGGCTTCATGGCTGGCGTCGCTGCCGTTTCCGGGCTGGGGCATCATCGGGCTGATTATTATTTTCTACCTCATTGCCGGCTGCTTTGTCGATGCGCTGGCGCTGATATTTCTGACCGTGCCGATATTTTACCCTGTCGTGATGGGGCTTGGGTATGACCCGATTTGGTTTGGCGTGATGATTGTCGTGGTTACCCAGATGGGCGTAATCACGCCGCCGGTTGGCGTCAATGTCTATGTCGTCGGCGGGATGGAACGCGATGTGCCGCTGCAGGGCATCTTTCGGGGGGCGATGCCGTTTTTGTGGGGGCTGGCCGCCGCATCCGTGCTGCTGATTGTGTTCCCGCAAATCGCGACCTGGCTGCCGCAGGTGCTTAAATAATTTTGGAGGCAGGCAAAAACCGGCAGGGGGCTTGCTTTGTAATAGATACTGCGATATAATGCAGCGATTGAGAATACATATAAAATCCGGTAATTCCGGCAATGATAAGGTAATTTGTAAAATGATAAAAGCCGCCGTAAAAAAAAACAGTCACCAGCCCACACTTTTTGGGGCGATGGATGAGCCTTGCCAGAAGAAAAGCATCCTTTCGGCACATTACGGTCGATCGCCTCATTTAAATCACACACCCAAATCAAGAATTTCACCGTCCTATGTGTTCTCCGTGAAACGCCCGCAGTCAATGCCGTTTTGGAATGAAATTGTCTGCGGAGACAGCGTGGACTTAATGAAGCAGATTCCAGGCAATAGTGTTGATTTAGTTATAACATCGCCTCCATACTATCAGCAGCGTGAATATGACGGCGGGGGCATTGGCAACGAGAAAAATGTCGATGGCTATGTATCTTCATTGATGATGGTGTTTCGGGAATGCGTAAGAATTATCAAACCGTCTGGAAGCATTATCTTTAATGTGGGCGATAAATACAAAGAGAGCAGTCTGCAACTGGTTCCCTATCGGTTTGCGATTGCCGCCTGCGAACAATGTGAGGTGAAACTGGTCAATCAGATTACCTGGGTCAAATCCAATCCGACGCCAAGGCAATTCAAACGCCGATTGGTCAGCAGCACTGAACCCTTTTTTCATTTTGTCAAGTCATTGGATTATCAGTACCATCTTGACGAATTTCTCAAACCTCAAAAAAATGGTAAGCCGGTATCCAACGGCAACGGTGAAAATGTCGGCAAAACCTATTATGCGCTGATTGAACAATCTGAACTGACGGACAAGCAAAAGCAGCATGCCCTTGCCGAACTGGAAAAGGTCATTCAGGAAGTCCGTGCCGGCACACTGCAAAGTTTTCGGATGAAAATCAGGGGTATTCACTCCGAGCCGTTTGGCGGTCAGGAAGGCGGACGAAAGATACAGTTGGAGAAAAACGGCTTCACGATTATTCGTATTTTTGGCAATCCCCTCAAGCGGGATGTGATTACCACGCCGGTTGAGACCGTTAAGAACTGTCCGCATCCTGCCATTTATCCGGTACAAATTGTAGATGAAATGCTGTCTTTGCTGACCAGCCCCGGCGATGTGGTCGTTGACCCATTTATGGGGTCGGGCTCTACTGCCGTGTCTGCATTACGAAATCAGAGGATTTATATCGGCTTTGATATCAGTGAAGAATACTGTCGATTTGCCAGAGACCGCATCAAGGGAGAGTGTTTATGACTGCCGCAGAGGATATGCTGCTGGAAGAGAGAATGAGGGCGGCTGCCCAAAAAAAGCAAGCCGATGTTTTGTCAGGCCTGCCGGAAGACTGCGTGCGGGATGTGCGAAAGATTATCGACAACGCTGAATCCTATAAAGGTGTGCTGGGAGTGGTCTTGACCTCGCTTGCCTATAAAATCCTGAATCCGCGTCAGGATATTCGCAATCACCAAAATGGAATGAAAGGTGGATATTCGGGAAGAACATTTGACACGAAATACACAACGCCATTTTTAAAAAAACATTTTTCACATTTTGCCCCTGCAGAAAGCGCCTGGTTGACTCGTTCTCTGGAGCAGCCGCATTCCTATAATCTCAAATATCCAGGCAAGATTCGCAATCAGGAAGTTAAGGCGGCTTTTTTGCGCATTCTGGATTGCGTTCAAAAAAGCTCGGAGATTGCTGACAACCTGCTTTTGGCGTTTTTGTCGCTGATGCTTGAAACGAAAAAACAGGAAAAGCATCTGCTGGCCGGCGCTACAATCCCTGGCGACATTGCGATTTCCAAAATAATCGAAGCTGTCAGCGAGCATATTCACCACCCTTACGGTAAAGGGGCGACGGGCGGCGC
The DNA here is from genome assembly GCA_964537635.1 of uncultured Pirellulales bacterium. Classification (GTDB taxonomy): domain Bacteria; phylum Planctomycetota; class Phycisphaerae; order Sedimentisphaerales; family Anaerohalosphaeraceae; genus Anaeroglomus. The sequence continues at coordinate 28,323 of CAZICJ010000018.1, read as the reverse complement.
ACGAATACCGGTACTGGCAATTTATTCCGTTTATCGCCTTTTGCTGCCAGATGTGAAACGGTATTTCAGAAAAATACTTGCTCCTCTTGAGTCGCATACCAGTCCTGATTTCCGTTCTCATTCGGTGGGTGACATTGAAGTGTTAAATGGCGACAAGACTTGCTTTGAGGCGGTTGAGATAAAGCACAATAAGCCCATCACGCCGGATATGGTAGATGTGGTATATCGCAAAATCAGAGAGATTCCTGTCAATCGATATTATATTTTGACAACGCATAATCCAAATTGTGAGGATTATGATAAGGTGATGCAGGCGATAGCGGGATATCAGAAAAAACATTCCTGCCAGATTATTGTCAATGGTGTATTGCCTTCCCTGAAATATTATTTGAGGCTGGTTGATAATCCATCCGATTTTGTGGACATCTATACTCAATCGCTTCATGATGAGTATCAGGCCGCCAGTGGAATCAAGAAAGAACATCTGGTAGTGTGGCAAAAAATACAGGCAACCCTCTAACCGCAGGAGGATTTTGTTATGGATAACCAGATATTGCTCAATCCGCCGTTTCGGCGAATCCTGTTCTGTACGGATTTTTCGCAGAATGCGGATTTTGCGTTTGAGTATGTCGTCGATATCGCCCGTCAGAATCCCAACCGAAAGATTTACCTGCTGCATGTCGTTCCCGAATCCGAGGCGCAGTTCTGGAAGGGCTATATCTATCAGGTGGATGATGTGGACCAGAAAGCCAAAGGCGACATCGACGGGCGTATCCGGAAAAATTATCAATCCAAAATGCCGTCCGGCGTGGCGTTGTCTGTGGAGTTTCGCGTCGGCAAGGACTATCAGGAAATCCTGGCGTTTGCCAAAGAAAAGCAGATTGATTTAATTATCATTGGCCGTCAGGGCAAGGGCTCGCTGCAAAAGGCGTTCTTCGGCAATGTGACCGAAAAGGTCGCCCGCAACGCCCCCTGTGCGGTGATGATTATCCCGCTGTCGTACAAAGAACAGCTTTCGCACGAGAACAAAGCGTAACTATATGTTTGGATTGATTAAAGCGATTTTTGGCGGCAGGTTTGTCGTGGTCCGTCTGCTGATGTTTTTATCAGCGGTTGGGCTGTCGGCAGTCGGGATAGCGTGCATTTATGCGGCGGGCAATCCTGTGCCGCAGGCCGGCGAATCGCTCAGTGCCGCCGATACTGCGGTGCTTGCCGAGGGCACTGGTATTGCGGATAACTGGAAAAAGCAAACAATTTATTTGGTCATTGGTCTGCTTGCCTTTGCGGCGGTTAGTCTGATGGACTACAAGAAAATCGGTCCGGCCAGTTATTGGCTCTATGGCCTGATTCTTTTCTTTTTATCCCTGCTGATTCTGGATATCTATGTGGACCTGCCGCTGATTCGCCCGATTAAAGGCTCGCGGCGATGGATTGATTTCGGGATTATTCCATTTCAGCCGTCGGAGTTCTGCAAAATCGCCTATATTCTGGCGCTCTCGTGGTATCTGCGTTTTCGCAGCAGCTACCGGCGTCTGACGGGCTTGATTGGACCGTTTGCCCTGACGGTGCTGGCGATATTTTTGATTTTGAAAGAGCCGGATTTGGGGACGACACTGCTGCTGATGCCGATATTGTTTGTCACGCTGTATGCGGCCGGCGCTCAGGTCAAACACCTGCTGCTGATTATCGGTATGGCGGTACTGGTCAGCCCGATTCTGTGGTTTATGCTGCACGACTATCAGCGGATGCGGATTTCGACGGTGCTGCTGCAGAACCCCAGAGTTTTGACCGCTGCCCAACACCATCCGAAACTGGCACAGATTCTCGTCGGCGACCCGGCCAAACTGAAAAACTGGAAACGCAACGAGGGCTATCATTTGACGCATTCGATTCAGGCGATTGCCTCCGGCGGGCTGTCGGGCTATGGATTTCGCCAGGGACCGTACAGCCGGTACAATTATCTGCCCGAACGGCACAACGATTTTATTTTCGCGATGGTCGCTCATCAGTGGGGTTTCTGGGGCGGGCTGGGCGTATTGGGACTGTATGCGGTGATATTGATTTGCGCGGTGGAACTGGCGGTGTTCAGTACCGACCCGTTTGTGCGGCTGGTCATTGTCGGGATTGCGACGATGATACTGATTCAGGTGATTGTCAATGTGAGTATGACGCTGGGGCTGATGCCGATTACGGGCTTGACGCTGCCGTTTGTCAGCTACGGCGGCTCCAGCCTGCTGGTCGGATTTATCGCCCTGGGGTTGGTCAATAACCTCGGCGGCCACCGGTCGGTCAATCTGGCCGGCAAACCCTTTGAGAATTTTTAACTTTTTTTGTCATAGGAGTATTGAAATGGTCAAGTATTGGATTGCGGTAATGCTCGTTGCGATGGTGTTTCTGGGCGGGTGCAAGTGCGGCTGCCTGGGGGATGAGCCGACACAGAGGGTCGCTGAAAAGCAGTAAAGGACTGCTATCTATCTTATATCGGGGGTGTTTGTCGCTGTTGTTTTTGTTCGGCGACCAGTTTGCGGGTTGTCGTTGATTGGCCGCCTTGGGCGGATTTGAAGGCGTCTGCCTGGCCGGGATAGTCGCGTTTGAACAATTCGTTGCCCCTGATGATTTCCTTGAGGGCGGTCGATTTCTCGCGGGCCTGTTTGAGATATTGCGTGATGCGGATGCCGGCCGCGCCGCCGAATAATCCTGCCAAGGCGATTCCCAACTCCATTAAGCCGTCGGCGGCCTGCCAGATGTCCGGCCGGGCAGTGCTTGCCTGATATGCCTGCTGGGCAATATCGGGGGCGATGGTTAGAATGTCCTCGGCGGTGTCCGCTGCGGGCAGTTCGGCGGGCAATCCGTAGTCGGCGACAAACGCACGGCTTTGCCGTGATGATAGCGCTGCCAGCGCCGATAGCTGCGGCGAGGCGTTTTCATCGGCTGCCTGCTGAGCCGCCAAATCCGTGGTGCGCCAGTGGACAAAGGCATTTTGCTTTTGAGATTCTGTCGGGGCAAACCGCAGCGTATCGCAGCCGAGGCAGACAATCACGATTGCCGATAAAATCAGAGACCATTGTACCGTTTTCATAACGTGCTCCTTGTAAAAAAGTTCATAGTTCAAAGTTTATAGTTGATAGCAGGAAAGTTCGTAGTTCGGAGAAACCACTGTCCTTCGACAGGCTCAGGATAAAATTACGCAGATTTCACAGATTTTATTTTTTTGACAGGATTAACAGGATATACAAAATATATTCTTCATTTTCATTCTGTCTTCAGACTTCTTTTTCACTTTTTGATTTTCAATTTTAAGTTTGTTTATGATTTATGATTTTTTATGAATTCTTGCTTTAGAATCTGCGTAATCTGTGAAATCTGTAGTTGTTCTCCTTCTGGTTTCTACTCAGTTTTCTTTTTCGAGTGATTGGATTCGGTATTCGTGGGCGGTGGTGCGTTCGTGGAGGCGTTCCATTTTGTCGCAGAATTTGTCCTGGGTTTGCAGCAGGAGTTTGACATCGCGTCCGAGGCTGTCGAGCTGCCGCTGCAAGTTGAGCCAGCTTCCGAGAATCAGGCCGGCCAGCGTGAGCAATTGAGCCAGCACCGACAGGCTGATTTTCTTATCGAGTTTCCATGCGGTATTCATTGCAAGCTCCCTTCTTTAAGTGAAAAGTAAGAATTCAGAAGTCAGAAGACAGGAGTCAGAATAAGAACTCAAGAACTCAAGAACACAGGGACACAAGAATAAGAAATGGATTCCCGCCTTCGCGGGAATGACGCTAAGCAAATTGAAAATTGAAACACAAGAACCCAGTGACAAGAAAGGGATTCTTCGGCAAGCCTCAGAATGATAATCTGTGAAATCTGTGTAATCTGTGGTTTCTCTTAATTCTTACTCCAAACGGGTGAAAAAGTTAATCCCGTTTGAGTGTGATAACACCGCCCAGGCGCTGGCTGTCAGGAAATCCATCGGCGTTGGTGTCCAGCAGGATGCGGCAGCGTACCATTGCCTTCTGATGCAGGTCGGTGTAGTACCGGTGTTTGTGCCAGGCGGTATCGCTGGCGCCGGTGCCTTGCGAAAGGGCGGCGAACAGGCCGCTCAAAACACCAAAGGCGGATGCCTGCCGCAAGTCCTGCGGATTGAGGATTGTTTCGTCGGCTATGCCGAGCTGGCCGGCGATCTGCAAACTGACAACCGCCGCCTGCGGGCGATAGGTGCAGATGCGCCACAGTACCGACGATGATGTGCCGATTGGAATTGGCGACAGCGTTGAATCGTGCCGCAGGATAGAGACGGTAAGCTGTGTTGCGGAATTGACGGAGACAATTTCAAAGCAGCCGTCGATGAGACCGTCGCCGGTGGTCAGATAAATCACATCGCCCGGCTGCACTTGTGCGGTGGTGAAATTTGCACCGGCGGCAGTCAGCGCCGTCTGAGCAAGCTGGGCGTTAGCGCCTTTACTGATAACCTGACAGGGACGATACGCCTCAATAAACAGCGACGGTTCGGCCGCAAGCAAATCAATGTCTTTGGAAAACAGGTACATACGAGCTCCTTGTTGATTGAATGAAAGAGGGATTCTTCGCTGCGCTCAGAATGACTGCGGCCAGAGCATTGATTTTAGGGTCTTGTCACTCTGAGCATTAGCGAAGAGTCTTTTTTTACTTTAACTGACCGCCAGGCCGCGGATGAGTCCGTGTGCGGCTTCGTTTTTCAGTTCAAGCGTGTATTCGCCGATCAGTTCGCCGCATTCGTAATCGCCCGCCGAGGCCAGCGGTTTGAAGTGGAAGCTTCGTCCGGCCAGCGGCAGCACGGCAATCCGCGAGGTATCCAGCAGCAGGACAGAATCCTGCGGCATCCAGCGCGTCGTCAGGATGCGGCACATGCCGAAATCGCTCTGGTACAGGCTGAGCATATCGGTATAGGCCGTATCGGCGGCACCGAAAGTCCGCTGTGCGGTAACGAAGTTGTTGATTTTGCGTTTCTGGTAGCCGTTGACGACAATCAGGTCGATATGGCCGGCGCTGTGTTTCCAGATTTTGCGCAGGACGAAGTTGAGTTTTTCCTCGTCGAGGCTGTCGCCTTCGGGGAAGTTCGCCTGTCCGGCCGTAAAGAGGTTGGATGTCAGATGCGGAATGATGCCCTTCATCGTCCGCCGCACGGTGCCGCTGCCCTGCGGATTGGCAGCCGCCTGTCCGCCGTTGATGACGGTGTTTTCCAGGTCGCGCAGCAATTCCCGCAGGCGTTCCTGCTTTTGGTAATCCAGTTCGTCGGACAGCCCGATTTGCCGGGTGGCGATGTCCGTTCCGCTGACTTCGACGGCCGCCGAGAAAATTTGCGTGTAGTTGCCTTTGCGGGTACGGTTGGTAAATCGGGCGTCGGGTTTGCCGGCGCCTTCGAGTGCGGCATTGCCCAGGATGTTGATTGCGGCGCCGTCTTGCAGGGCTTTGGGCGTGGTGCCTGCATACCCGCGAACGACCGTCAGCGTATTGCCCGAAATGCCGCTGACCAGCATCAGTTCCGTGGAGCCTTCGATTTGAATCTGGTCGCCGGCAGTGAATCGTCCGCCATTGGCGACATTGAACGCGGTTTCCGACAGCGGCTGGGCGATACTGTCATCGTTGACGGCGTCCTTGTTGGGCAGCAGTTCATCTTCGAGCCATTCGTGCCAGACCGACGAGGCGCTGCGCATCGGGTCGCCCAGTGCATCCAGCAGCGGCGTTTCATACGGCGAGATAATGCCGATCAAATCCGACACATCTTCGACCAGTTCAGGCAGGGCGGCGCCTGCCGAGTAGGTTGCTTTTCCAGTAAATGCCATTGGTGTTTCCTTTCAAAAAGAGTTTTTAGTTTTTAGTTCGTAGTAGGAGAAACCACAGTTCAGTTCGGAGTTCTTAGTTCGGAGTTCGGAGACAAAAAGAAGTGTCATTCCCGCGCAGGCGGCAATCCAGTCTTTTGTCTTGAATTTTCCGCATTTTTGATTTTTGAATTTGTTTCGTATTTCGATATTCGTATTTCGAATTTTCCCAATTCTTGTGTTCTTATGGGCGTCGGGGGTTCTGCCGGCGGGTTCGCATATAGTCCATCATCGCGGCGCGGTTGGTCGCTGCGGCGGGATTGGGTACGGGGCGTGCGGCCTGGTGCGGCTGTTTGATGGTTCGTGTTGTCGGGGCGCCTTCCGGCAGGGGACGGACGGCGAACAAGTGCGGCTTTGTGTTTTTGAGTTCGGCGATGATGGCCGGGATTGCGTCTGTTGAGCCGGTATCCAGCCGGTGCTGTACCAGCAGCAGTGCCGTTTCCGAATCGACGGCGTCGGCTTTTGCGAGGTGTTCAAGGATGGTCTGCTGTCGGCGCAGCCGGTCAACGGATTTGGCAAGCTGTTCGGATTCGGCTTTCAGTTGTTCAAGCTCCTGGTCTGCCGCCGGTGCGGTGGGTGGTGTTGGATTGGGGGTCATTGTAAATTCTCCTTAAAATCAAATATCAAAAATTAAATATCAAAAAGACAATGCAAAAATCAAAAATGATAAATCTGTGCAATCGGTGAAATCTGTGGTTTCTCCGATCTTTCCGCGTTGGCATAGCCCACCCTACGAGGTTTCCGGCAGCGGATTTGGAAATTGGATTTCGATGTCGCGTTCGCTGGGGTCGGTTGGGAAGACGCCGGCCTTGTCGAGGATATCCAGAATCATTCGTCCGATGCGGCGGATGCCCTGCCCGTAGGTTTGCTGTTTGCGGCTGGTGCGTGTGAGCATCCCCATCAGCGTCATTTGCAGGGCGACGCCGCTGGTGAGGTTGCCGAGTTTGTTTTTGAGCACGCCGGCGACTACGGGCGTAACGCCGCTGATTTTATCCATCGCTTCGCGGATTTCGGCGATATGCAGGCTTTCGCTGGGGGCTTCCTCATCGCCGCCAAATTGCTCAATCGTCGCCTGGGTGTTATCCGTATGCCACATCCGCCCTGGGGCAATCGGAAAGTGTTCGGCCCCATCGATGCCCTTGACTAAATACATCTTAAACGACTGCATCGTCAGCCGGCTGGCCCGGTCGGACAGCCGCGTATTGAGTTCATCCTGCAGCGGAATCAACTGCTCGACATCGCTGAGGCCTTCATACTGTCCCGGCAGTGCGATATTCTGAATATGGACGACCGGCACAAAGCCCAGCGGATTGGGCTGCTGGTCAACCAGTTCCAGATTTTCGTACCGCTGCCAGACGGCGGGGCTGATGATTTCGGTAATCGCATCGATATCCCGCTGCGTTGCCGAGTCGCGATGCTGGCCGGCCTGCGTCCGCACGGGGCTGTCTGCCGCGACGCGGTTGCGCGCCAGATGAAAATGCTGCACATAGCAGCGGATTTTGCGGTAATCATTTTCATCCAGGACCGGCAGCGCCCGGGTCGCCTCAATCAGTTCCAGGTCCAGCGTGCAGGCAAGATGCAAAACGCGGTCGAGGGGGGTTGATGGAGAGGGACAGGGCAAGGTGTGAGCGTCGGGCGGACAAAGCAGGCGTGAAGTCAAAAGCCGGCCCGGCCTGATGAGGCAATCCACAAAGCCGTAGATGCTCCCAAGCGCCGCCAGTTCCTGGAGAAAATCATGCCCCCCGCACGAGGCCAGCACAGCATTTAGAATATGTTCGATTTGTCTGCGCCGGTCGTCGCGGGGAGCTTTACTGATAAGAATAATGCCTTTGCCGAACAGAAAATCCGCCATCGCGTGAATCCGCCAGGCGATATCATTTTCGATGACGACTTCTTTTCGCTGGATTTCGGCCAGCGGCAATCCGTTGCCGAGTGTGCGGTAGGCGCCGTAAATGCGCCCGGTGATTCGGGGCGGCAGGCCGATTTCCTGTGCCTGCAAGTAGCCGCGGCAGGACAAATCCGCCGGCGCCGGCGAGCCAAGCGGCGTTGCCGGGTTCATATAATAATCCCACAGCTTGTCGAAATGCTGCTGGGCTTGCGGGAACTGCTCATCAATGAGCCACTGGACAAACGATTCTTTTACCTGCGAATCACCCACTGCTGTAAAGTTCAATGCCATAGTCGGCCTCTTTATTCCTATCTGGCGGCAGGTATTTGACCGCCGCGGTTGCCTATTCCTTATATAAGGGCTTTTCACGATGCCCTTCCGCCCTACCTGCCGTTATGCCCGTTTTGAACGAAAATGAGGCTTTTTTAGCGTCATCAAAATAGCGGTAAGTTGTTTTTGAATATGGAATTAAAATTATTTTATTTTTTTCCGCCGCAGCCAAACAGCGTTAGCGCAATTGATGCTATGTGGACAAATCGAGTCTGGAATCTCGGTTTTACCGTGAGTATTCGTCACTCTGACCCTGAGCCAAGCGAACGGGGAAGAGTCCCTTTTTGAGGCATTTAAGAGGGATTCTTCGGCAAGCCTCAGAATGACAGTCGGTTGTAAGTATTTATCACTCTGAACGTTACCGAAAAATTCAGTGGGGCGAAAAACAGTTTTCAGCGTTAAAAAAGGGCATAAAAACGCAAAAAATTTGCCCGCCGGCGCCCGATAATAGCGGTCAAATCCCTACTGCGGACAAAAATACCCTGTTTGCAGGGTCAAAAAGTGGGTTTTATCCGGCCGTAAAAAAAATTTTAAATTTTTTATTTTTTTCCTTGCATTGGCAGGCTCTTTTTGGTATTATCAGCGGTGTAGGTGAGGACGAGAAAGACCCGAGCGGTACAAAGCGGGCGATTCAAGGGTGATGAGTCATGCAGTTGGGGATTTGAGGAAGCAGACTGAAGGTAGCGAATAAACGAGTGTTAAGTCATGCCGAGGCTTGTTGTCTCGGGGGTGACAAAAGAAATAGAGAAAAATAGAGAAAAAAGAGAAAGGGAATGGTGACACAATGAAAAAGATGTTAATCACACTTCTGGTACTCGCTATGGTCGCGCCGGCGTTGGCCGATGTAGCGGTTACCGCAACAGATGAAGGAACCGGTCATCTGAAGATCAAGATCGCCCCGACGGGCGGTGCAGTGGTTCGCGGCGTTGCACTCAAGCTGACCCGGACTGCCGGCGATGCGGTTATCGATGCAACAACCGATGTAACCGCCACACAGTTCAACACGTTTATTGACTATGCTTACAGCAATGCTGGCTACGTGATTGGTACAGGCCATGCGATTGCCAACCCCAGTGCTGCCGGCGTAGCAACTCTGCCTGCCAGCACATTCTCCCTCTGTGCCGGCTATCTGGATCAGAGCAGCACCCAGGCGGGTGTTACAGTCGATAGCTTCTTTGATATCTTCTATGACATTACCGTCGATTCGACCATCGCGATTGCTCTGGATACGCTTCGCGGCGGTATCGTCGGCGACAGCCTCGGCACCGTAACCGTTCAGGCCTCACAGCTCCTGGAAGCAGAAGAAGAAGAGACAATCGTTGGCACACCCGTTGTTACCAAGACCACTGCGGCTCCTGCAATTGCCACTGCCGTTAATGGCGGTCGCGTTGAGACCTTTGTTGCCTCCGGCGTTGCCGGCAGCTTGGGTGGAGCGTTGGAATATCAGTTTAACTGGGGCGATGGCTCGGCTCTGACTTGGGTTCCCGCCGCCGCCACTTACACCCATGTTTATACCTACACCGCCGCTGCGACCTACAATGTAACTGTCAAAGCCCGTCTGGCCGCAGCCCCTGCGGTTGAATCCGCAACCTCGGCCGTTGTCGCTCTGACCACCGAGCCGGTTAAGTATACTGCTGCTGGTGCTGGGCGTCCCGTTGGCGATATGTACAATGTTTGGACTGCATGGGGAAGACCGAATTGCTGGGCGTTCAAAAAGAATTGCAATGGCGATGCAGATGGTTTGCTTGAACTGTCAAAGCCCGTCTTAAACAAAGACTTGAACCTCTTCAAGGCTGCGTACAATAAGACCGATGCTCAATTGGCGGCCGTTGTGATCCTTGGTGTTCCCGGTATTTGTGCTGACTTCGAAAAGACCGCAGAATTGTCCAAGAGAGTTCTGAATAAGGACCTGACAATCATTAAGAATTATTTTAATGATTCGGCAGCTTCGGTTCCGGAATGTGGATTTGCTAATCTGCACTACTACACAAACTAAAGTATATAACAATGACACACACTTCACACGAAGTTAACTATTAAACCGTTTTGTACAGCGTGTACAAACAAAAACAAAGTTCGAAAGGAGAACGATGATGAAGAAGATGTTAGTTTTAGCTCTGGTTCTTGCGGTTGCTGGTCTGGCCAATGCAGGCCTTGCTTTCAAGGTTGATGGGGCGGATGTTGCCAATGGTTTTAGTGGCACAGGTTCCACAGTGTCAATCCTTCTGGATTATACTGGCGTTGACTATTACACAGCGATTGTCTCTAACGCAGCGGTTGTAATTACACCCGACCTTGGTGTTATGCCTGATTTGGCCGGTGAAGTTGTTTCTACCGTGGTAGGCAACATCGGAAATGTTGCGGAGGGTTTTGATGGCCCGGTGTGGACTATTGCAAGTTCGACCGGAGCAGCCAAGCCGTTGGCAGTGTTCTTCACTGTTGCTGCTGGTCAGAAGCCAGTTACGATTCAGGTTCTGGATATAGATGACGAATTTAATGGCTCTGTTGCGGGAATGGTTACTTTGGTTCCGGAGCCGATGACGATGGCGCTGTTAGCCCTCGGCGGTCTGTTCATTCGCCGCAAATAAGCGAGCGCGACCATAGTTTAGAATCAGAAGCTAACAAAGTGTGTAAAGAGGCGGCTCTCATCAGCCGCCTCTTTTTTTTGTTCCTCCGGCTCTCCCCCTTTTCAAGGGGGAGTACGGCGTAGCCGGGAGGGGGTGTTAAATAACAGCAAGGGGGAGTACGGCGTAGCCGGGAGGGGGTGTTAAATAACAGCAAGGGGGAGTACGGCGCAGCCGGGAGGGGGTATTGAAACTTAAGTTAAAGTTGGCGTTTGGGAATAGGATAATACCCCTCCGTCGCTGCGCGACACCTCCCCTTAAAAAGGGGAGGAGCTGGAAAAAGTCAGGTTGAAGAGGGGAGGAGCTAAATGTATAATGTTTGCATGATGACCTATTTAAATAACTGTCCAGAGTTAAAGACGTTCAGGAAAGAGTTGCGACATAACCTTACGCCGGCTGAAGCCAGACTGTGGAGTTATCTCCAGCGAAAACAGCTTGATGGCCGTCGATTCAGGCGGCAGCACAGTGTCGGCGGTTATATTCTGGACTTCTACTGTCCGCAGGAATGGCTGGCGATCGAGTTGGATGGCCAGCCGCATTTTTCCGTCGAGGCGGCAGAGTATGACCGCGAGCGGGAGTTGTTTTTGGCGCACTTTAAAATACGAGTGCTGCGGTTTGTCAATCGAACGGTTTTTGACAATCCGCAGGGGGTTTTGAGTTGCATCCGAAGCAATTTTGGGTGGTATAAGAACACCCCCTCGGCACTTCGTGCCACTCCCCCTTGAAAAGGGGGAGAGCTTGGCTGAGTTTTAACACCCCTCCGGCCTTCGGTCACATCCCCTTAAAAAGGGGAGGATCTTAAAAAAATCCTTGTAAATCCCGTTAATCCTGTCTAAAATAGACAGCAATGAAGTCAGGAATCAGACTATGGTAACATTGTCGGACATACAGGGAAAGCGGGTGGAGATATTGAAACTGGCCGATCAATGCGGCGCAGACAATGTCCGTGTATTTGGCTCCGTTGTTCACGGAACGGCCGGACCGGACAGTGATTTGGATATTCTGGTTCATTTTTCTGAAAAATGCTCATTGATTGACCATGTAAGATTGATCCAATCATTGGAAAAGCTGCTGGATATGAAGGTTGATGTTGTGGATGAAGAGGCGCTGCATCCTTTGATTCGCGACAAAGTGTTACATGAAGGTGTTCCTTTATGATATCCGATGATCGTCTCTATTTAACCCATATTGCCGAATGTATCGCACGCATAGAGGAATATACGGCGCCGGGACGCGACCATTTTATGGCCAATCGTCAGACGCAGGATGCCGTGATACGCAATTTTGAAATCATCGGCGAAGCAGTTAACCATATCTCAGATCAGACGCTTGATCAGACACCGGATATTCCATGGTTTCAGATTGCAGCATTCCGAAATGTATTAATACATGGCTATATGGGTGTGAGCTTAGATCGAGTTTGGAATGTGATTGTTCAGCATCTGCCCAATCTTAAGGAAGCGGTCAATTATCTCTTGAAATAAAAAGCGGGTTGCTGAAATCTGTGGTTGCTCTGAATAAAGTGAACAGTCGATAGTTAATAGTTGGTAGCAGGAGAAGAATTCCCCTCTTTCTATCAACTACAAACTTTGAACTATAAACTCTTTCGTCTACGAACTAAGAACTACGAACTATTTTATGAACTATAAACTCTTCTTCGTGTCCTTCGTGGTAAAAAAAAGAAATAGGATGATTAAACTACGAAGAGACGAAGAAACACGAAGACAGGAAAAATTCAGTCTTGAGTTTTAATTTTAGGATTTGTAATTTTGAATTTTGTTTATAATTTAGTGCTTATGATTTAGTGCTTACAATTTATAATTTTAATCGAATCTGTGTCATCTGTGGTTGCTCTTTTTCCGTATCTTTCCGTGATTTTCGTGGTAAAAGAATTCTTTGACAGGATTTACAGGATAAACAGGATTATGCCGACAGTATTTCGATATCATGGTTATCGGTTTTTCTTTTATTCGAATGAGGGCGATCCGCTTGAGCCTTTACACATTCATGTTATCAAAGGTGAACATATTGCGAAGTTTTGGGTTGAGCCGGACATCGCAGTGGCACAAAACTATGGGATGAGTCCATCCGAACTGACAAAACTTGCAAAAATTATTAACGAACGCAAAATTTTAATCCGAGAGGCGTGGAATGAATACTTTAATCAGTGAGGCGATTGCAACGAAGGTGTCCTTTGACCCAGATACGATGTGGGTCGATTTGGCTGATGGCAGGACTCTTGGCGTTCCGCTGGCGTATTTCCCCAGGCTTTTGAGTGCAAAGAGCAAGCAGCGGAAAAGTTATACCATCAGCGGCGGCGGCACGGGGCTGCATTGGGAACAACTCGATGAAGATATCTGTGTCCAGTCCCTGATGCAGGGTGTCGGCGATAGAACGGTAAGATGAGCGGCCAATAGTCAATAGTTTATTGCAGGAAGAGAATTCCTGTCTTTCTATCCACTATAAACTTTAAACTATAAACTGTTCTACGAACTACGAACTACGAACTAAGAACTTTTTTATGAACTATGAACTCTATCGTGTCCTTCGAGGAAAAATTAGTCGCTGTCCGCTGCCTACTGCTAGCTGCCAGCTCTATTAAATTAAGGAATCAAAAATATGAAAAATCAAAAATTCTTGAGTTCATATGTTCTTGTATTCATGTGTTCTTGTATTCTCCCCCTCTCCTCCTGCCAAAAGCCCGCCGCGTCCACGCACGCTATCAAAAACTTCCCACCCCAGATGGTCGGAACATGGGAATGTCGGGTTGGAACATTTGAAAACCAGAGATGGGAAATAACTTTTAACGAGAATGGGGGCATCTCCAAACTATTCCATTATGTCGCCGGGCAAATGGATATCAAAGACGGAGGAATTTTTGGAACTGGACCTGATCCAAATACTCATTATATTTTTGTTTTTGGTCCTGTTGAGGTTGGATATGATCCAAATAAGGATGTTCTGCAAGTACGAATTGTGATCGACGATTATGAAATGAAGTTGCCAGGGGGCACATTGAATGGCCGATTGGATGATAGGTTGGCGGGCAGGGCATCGGAAGACGGTCTGACTTGGGAAGTCGAATGGCGAAGCTATGGATGGTTGGATGGGGCCCAAGACCCCGACATCGATTTTATTGATAAGAATCCAGAAAAAATTATATTTCAAAAGATGGTATCGGATCAACTAAATAACAACAAAAAAGCTAATAACTAAAGTATTCTTTTTCCTCAGAATCCGTTCCGGCCCAGTTCAGTTTGACCGTTTTGGTTGCAGGTTTATAAATCCAACCATAAACCGTTGTTTGTGAAGGGGCAGCAGGAAAATCCGTGGCATTGCCAATAACAAGTAAGGTTGCTAAATTATTAAAAGGGTTTTTGGGCAAAGCCATCAAGTATTTTGTACTGCTTGAAACAAGTTGTATTTTAATATTTCCACCCGTTGGAACCAAGATGGGATTATTGGCAAAATACCCTGGCGGGACCCCATTATGGTCATTTGCGTAGCGTTCGATGGCTTCGCGGAGGATGCGGAGGTTGTCCTTGGCAGCGGCTTCTTTTGCCTTCTGGATATGCCCCTGGAATTCCGGAAAGGCAACGGCGGCAAGAATGCCCAGTATCGCCACGACAATCATCAATTCAACCAGCGTGAAAGCAGGGTTGAGTTTTAAGTTTTGAGTTTTGAGTTTTGAGTTATCTGAAGCCATCGCACAACTTGCCATTATATTGCATTATCCATACACCTTTTGAAATCCTCAAAAATGTGTTCGACATCTCTGACTAAGGGAGTTATCTTTTCCGGGTCCAACTCAAGGGCGTAAGCATGGATGAAAAAATGGCGGAATGCAAGGAACCGCTTGAGCTGTTCCACTAAAGACAGCGGCAATCGTTTTTGTTCTGCCGCCATCTGCAATAAATCACGATGCCATGACGGTCCGGCGGATAATTCAATCCCCTGATGTAAAAACACCTGCTTAAGAATATTTTCGATGCCATTATAAAAATTGTGCAATATAGCGGCGACGCCGGCCAGTTCCAAATCCGAGAGCCGCGACAGTGCACAGGACGGCAGCGCCGCCAGAGATTTCTCAATCGACTCATATTCTGCTTCGATTCTCTGCCGGGTTTCATCCATAAATCACAGTTCCTGTCCGGCGTACCAATCGGTTAAACTTGGTATCGTTTTTCAAGTCAACCACATCGACCGGCTTATCGAGAGCGAAAATTAAATCCGCATAAAAACTGAAAAAGTCTTTTTCCTCGATGCCTTCTACGGCAACATCAATATCCCGGCTGGGCTTGTCGGCGAGCAAAGCAGACCCAAACAGCAGCACTTTTTTCGGATTGTATCTCTCAGATATCGTCCGAATAATCATTTTTTCGCGTTCTGTAATCATATCTGCGATTGTCGTCCATTCTTTGGAAAAAGTCAAGCGGTCATCTTTTGGAGATTGAATATCAGCTTGATTGTTCTGTGAAACCCGCATCATCCAGGGTTCCTAATTGCTGGCCGCTGGGGGCTGGTTGCTGGCAGCTTGCCCTTCGTATTTTTCCAACTTCCCCTGGCATTCCGCAAGCATATTCAGTAGGTCGCCGTAGAGTTTGGCGTATTTTTCTTCTACTTCTTCGCAGGGTGTCGGCTTGGCGTCCAATTGTTCCTGGCATGTTTTCATACTGGCTTGATAGTCCGCGACGGTCTTGTCGAAAACATCCTGTGCCTGTACAAGTTTTTTATGGAGCGATTCCTTGTCTTGTTCCAAGAGAACAATTTTTTCCATAAGTTCTTTATGGGTCGTTTCGGATGTTTTTGTAATCTGGGCAATTTGGGCAGATTGGGCATCTACTTGCTTCTTGAGCTGGACATTTTCATGCCCGACCAATTGTGCCCGGCGGACCTGGTCAGAGGGGGGATTTGTCCCGCAGCCGGCCATCAAAACCACCATCAAAACCGAAAGCCATAATCCGTTTACGATTTTCATATCCAATTTTCCTAAAAATAGTTACATACTAAACCGTCCCTACTCATCATCGACCAAAACCGCCGCCAGCTTAAGTCTATTGTTGTAATCGCCATAAGTCAATCCTTTTCGGTCAGTTGCACTCAATATATCGCCTGTCCTCGAATTTTTTGAATCCGTGGTTAAGCCGGCCACAATCTGTACCGAATAAGAGCCTTACATTTACTATTTATCGGAGACAAACAATGTCCTATTTCGATTGGAATGAAAAATTTGAGACCGGCATCAGGGATATGGATATGCAGCATCGCAAACTCGTCCAAATCCTCAATCAGTACTTTGATGCGATGAAGTCCGGCCAGGCTCGTGATGTTTTGGATGTAACCCTCAAAGAATTAGCCAATTACACCAAATCCCATTTTGCCTCCGAAGAAAAACTGATGGAGAAATTTCAATATCCGCAATTGGAAGACCACAAGAAAATGCATCTGGCGTTAATAAAACAGGTTAATGAAATCCTCAGTAAGCTCAAGGAAGGCAAAATGATTAACTCCGTGAACCTGAGCAGCTTCCTGAAAGACTGGCTGATGAACCATATTCTTAATTCAGATAAACAATATGGACAATACATCAATACGCGGATTGCGATGGCGGTCAACTCATAGCGTAAGTCTTTTTATTGAATTGGGATACAATCAAACACGAACGGCTGTGATTTAGTCTGATGTGAACGCCCCAGTATGAAACGATAAATCCATATCCAGATTTATCTTAACTTCCACATATCGCATTGGGTACATGTACAAGCCATTTCCGTGCTCGTTATACAGCGGATAGGCCGGGCTTGATGGATACCAAGTCCTTTCCTCGAAAAAAGGCTCTATGGTGCCGCGATGCCAGTAGCGATAATATTCATTCCAATAGGGATAACCCCAATAATAACCTGTCTTTACAGTTATGATTTGCGGCTCGAGAGCGGCCATATCAGACTTTTTTCCATAATAAACCCAGTCGGACATATCCAATATCAGCGGATAGGCCGGCGAGTCGGCATCCGATGCAATGTTTGAAGCCTGCCATAAATTATAATCTATCTCTTTGTATTTCAATGAGTTATGGCTATAATACAAATTTGTTTCTTGCGGGTTGCCTGTGGATTGAGCAAAAAATCCGCTTTGCCATATATTGCCCCAATTGATATATATATTGCCCTCCGTTTGCGGATTTGGACATCGTCTCCACAGGCCGGACAGGCCATCAGATGGGTACTCCGCACTTTGTCCGAGGCCGGCCAGAAACAAAATTGCCCATTTGAAAATCAGTATTGTCTTGAATTCGTTCCGCATGCATTCATTATACCCGTGGTATCGTCGCACCCCAAATCTTTTTCAGGTTGACATAGCCTACGGGTCTGGATACAATCGGGCCTTGTATAACAGAAATAGGACTCTATTGAATACTTACCGAGGTACCCATGAGAGGCATTATTGGCCATTCGCTTTGGATGTTTGCGGTTGTCTGCATAGCGGCATTGGTGTTGGGCGGCTGTTCCGCTGCCGGCCGAACAGCCCAGGATGTGCATTTACAGCATGGTAAGACAGTTAAGACCAACTGGTTGATGGTTCAGGATGATGTGGATGCTGCGCTGTTGCTGGACCAGCCGACAAGGCAGACTCAGATGATAACCCGGTAGTTCTTCGTCGCCGCTGTCTGGATCAAGCGGGTGGACTTCATTTGAGGATATAGAGAAGGTGTTCGGAATAGATGGAACATAGCCATTGAATGCAATCTTTGAATACATCGTCCGAGTTAATTTTTATGAGCGTCTGATCGTCCTGGCGGAACTGGCGCTGATTTGGCTTTTTATTTATACGGTGGTCAGTTTTTTGGAAGGCACACGCGGGGAGCGCCTGTTTCGCGGCATCATCTTTGTTCTGGTAGTCGGTTCTTTGGTTTTGAACCTTATCGTCAAGCAACTCAATATGGACCGCATTGCCTACTTGTATAACGGCTTTATTATCGCTGTGATGATTATCGGGGTAACGGCGTTTCAGCCGGAGTTCCGCCGGGCTTTGATTCGTATCGGACAAGGCGGCTTCTTCGCATCCGCGGCCGCTCAGCATCTGACGCGAACGGTGGAAGAAATTATTGAAGCGGTTACCCAGATGTCTGCCGAAAAGACCGGCGCCATTATTGTCATTCCGCAGCAGGTTCAGCTTGGTGAATTCATTGAAACAGGCGTCCGCATCGATGCCAAGGTTACCAGTGAGATGATTAAAACCATTTTTTATAACGGTACAGCACTGCATGATATGGCGATGATTATTCAGGGCGACCGGATTATTGCTGCGCGGGTTCAATTGCCTCTGGCTGAAGCGGAAAGTTCGGTTCACGGCAAGCTGGGTTCGCGTCATCGCGCGGCTATCGGCCTGACCAATACTGCCGACGCCATCGTGATTGTGGTCAGCGAAGAAACCGGCATCATCTCCATTGCATCCAACGGAAAACTGACCCGCAATATATCGGATGCGCAGCTTCGCAAATATCTCAATGCCGCATTGGTCAAGCCGTCGTCTCTGCCCAACCGTATGGAGGAGGCCAAGCCGCTGTCGCCCGAAAACGAAGATACCTTTCACTCCAACGGCGAGGCGTAAACGGGCGTATGAAAGATTGGATCAAAAAAATACTCGGTACCCTCTTTTTGACCCTGCTGATTTGGGCGTGGGCGTATTTGTCGCTGGAATCCGAGATTGTCCGCTTCGGCAGCCTGTCGATTTCTGCTGACTCTTCTCAGGATGTTCTGGCCGGCTTTCTCGGCCGCGAAAGCAAAGTTGTGATCAAGCTCACATTCAAGGGGGCGCCGGCCAAAATTTCCGATTTGGCGCGCCGATACCGCGCCGGTGAAGGAGATACCGAAAAGGAACGGCTGGATTTTTATTATAACCCCAAAGACTTCGGTCATGTCAATGAAGGGACTTATAAAATCAATCTTATCGAGCTTATCCAGCAGAGCCAGAAGATTCGCGATCTGGTGCTGACTCTGGAATCCTGCGACCCGCAGGAAGTCGAAGTGCAAATCGAAAAGCTGGTCGAAAAAAATCTGGCAGTGCAGTGTATCGATGAATCCGGTACGGTCATCAAACATGATACCATTGAACCGGCTCAAGCGGCTATTTTTGTCCGGCAGGGCTATGCCGGCCCGGCCAATGTCATGATGACCGCCGCACAAATCGAACGGGCCAGAAAAGTGCCTGTCATGGAGCGTCCGTATGTTGAATTTGAGCCCGGCAAACGGCGATATGCCGCAGAGCCGGTCAAGATTTCGCTTGCCCATACGGAACCGCTCAAGGACCAAGTGTATCAGCCGGTTCGCATCGGATTTCTTATTAGTCCTGTCCTGATGAGAAAGTACGCGGTGGAAATTATCAATACGACAGACTTTAATACGTTAAAATTTAAGGCGACGGAAAAGGCGTTTGAGGACTACAAAAAGCAGCCCTATCATATTCTTATTGAGGTTCGCGAGGGTGATGAGGTCATGACCGAAATTCCGCCCCGGCCCGTCATTTATAATTTTCCAGCGGAACTGCTTCGTGCCGGTCTGATTGAAGCCCCCACCCCTGCCCTGCAGGCTCAAGTTAAACTGGTTCCTTTGCCTGCCGTTCCGGCGGCGCCTTCGGTCGGCGGCGGGGTTGTCATCAGTCCGTAGTCAACTGCGGCGGCTTGAAAAAAGCGAGGATTGTTTCAACGGTCATCCAGGCAGCCATTGCAAGAATAGCACCCCCCAGCACCGCCAGCAGCCAGTCTTTTTGTGCAATCAGTTTCTGTTCACTGTCAACCATTGCCCACGTCGTAATAACCAAGATGAAACCACACGGAATCGCGGCAATCAGGTATTTGAAGCCGCCGTGTCGTTTGAGGTACATCGTAATGACCAGCAGCGCCAGCGCCGCCAGTAGTTGATTGGCGGTTCCCAGCAGAGGCCACAGCCGCTGGGCTCCGGCGCCGTTGGCTCCAAAGGTTAATCCATCGGGTCCGGTGCGAATAAATGCCAGCGCCGCCGCAGAAAAGACCGCAATAGCGGTTGCCGTATAGCGTCCGCTCAATTTGGAAAACCCGATCGACTCAGCCAGTTCGGCAATCACGTATCGCTGAATTCGGGTCGCCGAATCCAGTGTTGTGCCGGCAAAAGAACAGATGAACACGCCCATCAATGCAAACCCCAGCGGGCGAACGATTCCAATCCGTTCCATAATATTGGCGCTGCCGACAACGACCGGCTGAAGTTTAATGCCAAGCCCTTTTTCTTCCATCCAGCCGGATGCGTAAAAACTGTCCACCGCTGCTGAGTCGAACAGGCCATGATGTCCCATCGCGACTCCGCCGACAATACAGGCGATTACCAGTACGGCCAGCATTCCTTCCAGCAGCATGGAGCCAAAGCCGATAAACAGGCTGTCGGTTTCACAGGCAATTTGCTTGGGGCTGGTGCCGCTGGCCGCAAGCGAATGAAAACCGCTGATAGCGCCGCAGGCGATAGTAACAAACATCATTGGAAACAGTCCCGGTACATCGCCAGCAGGCGGCCGGTATGCCGGGGCGGCAATATGAAAATGTTCCGACCGAACGGCGGACACCACGACTCCCACTGCCAGCAAACCCATCATTAAATAGAGCTGCCAGGCGTTGAGATAATCGCGCGGCTGAAGCAGCGTGGTTACCGGCAGCGTCGAGGCAAAAAAGCAATATCCCAGCAGAACCAGCGTCCACATTCCTGTCGGCGGGAGGCCCCAGACCGTCGGCATATCGAGCATTCCCGGACGGGTTGCCTCCCAGTAGGGTCCCAGCATTACACACAGCAGCATTGCAATCATCGCGACAACCGTCGCCGGAAGGATGCGAATGTTTTTCTTATACACCGCCCAGCCCAGCGTCATCGCAATCGGGATTTGAAGCCACATTCCCGCAACCGATTCCGGATACAGGTCAAACATCGTCGCCATAATCACTCCAAATATGGCAATGACGATGAGCAGTACAAAAAAAACGATAAGGAAAAACGCCAGCCGAATACGGGGGTGGATATAACGGGCTGCAATGTCGGAGATACTGCGTCCCTCGTTGCGCAGTGAGATGACCATCGCCCCAAAATCGTGAACGGCTCCCATAAAAATACAACCCAGCGTAACCCACAAAATCGCCGGCAGCCAACCCCAAATCAGCCCGATGGCCGGCCCAACAATCGGGCCTGTTCCGGCGATAGTTGTGAAATGGTGACCAAACACAATCTTCTTATGCGAAGGTACATAATCAATCCCATCATAGAGCGTGCGGCTTGGAACGGCAGCGTTGGCGTCGAGCTTAAAGACTTTCTTTGCCAGATATTTTCCATAGGTATGATAGGCGACCAGATAGCCGAGGCCGCAAATAGTCAATAACAGCATTACATCCATTGTTTGTGTCCTGCTTTATTTTTCGTGAAAAGCCCGCCGCTGGCGTTCCCGCATCAGCACTCGCACCGGCACCTCTTCCAGTCCGAGTATTTCCCGAAGCCGATTGACGATAAATCGCTGGTATCCCTGGTCAAACAGCGATACGCGATTGACAAACAGCAGAATTGAAACCGGCTGAGCGGATACCTGAGTGGCGTAATAAATTTTCGGCAGACCGGTTCTGCTGCCGCCCATCCGTTCCTGGCAAATCATCTCGATAGCCTTATTCAGTTTTGGCGTCGGGATTTGCATACAATACTGTTTGAACAATTCCGACGCCAGGTCGATGACGCTTTGGATGTTGCGGGTTTCAGTCGCGGTCGTAAAGGCAATTGGGGCGTGTTGCAGGCCGAGAAACATTTTGCCCAGATAATCGGCATACGCCGCAGTATCGGCGGTCTTACGCGCCAAATCCCATTTATTAACAACCAGAATACACGGCTTGTACTCGGCGACAATCAGATGGGCGAGTTTTTTATCCACTTGCGAAATCATAGTCGCCGCGTCGATGAGTAGAATGATGACATCGGCGCGTTTGATGCTCTGTTCGGCGCGGGTAAATCCGTAAAATTCGATCGAACTGTCCATCTTGCCTTTTTTGCGGACGCCGGCGGTATCAATGATGATAAAGGTCCGGCCGTCTTTTTCAAAACGCACATCGACGGCGTCACGCGTAGTGCCGGGCACTTCACTGGCAATCACGCGGTCGTATCCGACAATCGCATTGACAAAGGTGCTTTTGCCCGCGTTGCGTTTGCCGACGATGGCAATCTTCATTGTCGGCTCCGCCGGTTTGACTGTCGGCAAATCTTCCAGCAATTCAATGATCCGGTCCAGAATCGCCGTGCTGTTGAAATGATGGGTTGCCGAGACGCAAATCGGTTCGCCAAATCCAAACTGGAGAAACTCCGACGCCTGCTGGGCGTGTCGGGGGGTGTCGGCTTTGTTGGCGACCAGAATCACCTTGAGATTATACTTGCGGAGCAGTTCAGCCGTTTTTTTGTCAAGGGCGGTTATCCCTTCCTGGATATCCACCACAAACACCACCGCTGAGGACATCGCCAGCGCCTGAAAAATCTGATGCTCGATGTGTTCACTGAGCTGGTCGCTATCGACAATGCCGTAGCCGCCGGTGTCGGCCAGTTCAAAATACCGGTCCTGATAGCAAATGACGGATGTTACCCGGTCGCGGGTAACGCCGGCCGTCGGGTCCACGATGCTGATCATCCGGCCGGCCAGCGAGTTGAACAGACTGCTCTTGCCCACATTAGGCCGGCCTACAATAGCAATTGTCGGTAAAGTCATAGTTCTTTCGAGATAAACGATATTTTGTCAAAACGCTAATTATACCACACTTACGGCCATTTGGAAGCCTTCTATTCTGCGCCGGCGTCAGGGAAATAATGATTATGATGTCTATTTTTTGGATAGGGTTACTATACAAATAAAAAAATTGACAACTCCCATGCACAGTGCCATACTATTTCTTGTCGTTGTTCATTATGGGATGATTCTGTAAATGAGGCTTGCATTTGCAAAAAGCAAGTCCTGAAACAACGCACGAAACCTTTTTTATGGGAGAACGGATTATGGCATTTACACTATCACTGGGTTCCAAGGCACCCCCCTTTTCGCTGCCCGCTACCGACGGCAAGAGTTATTCGCTGAACGATTTTGCCGACGCCAAAGTTCTGGTTATCTTTTTTACCTGCAATCACTGCCCCTATGTAACCGGCTCGGATGAGGTAACCCGCAAGACCGCCCAGCGTTTTGCACCGCAGGGGGTGCGGTTTGTCGGCATTAACTCCAATAGCCCCAATACCTATCCGCAGGACTCCTTCGACAATATGGTCTTGCGTATGAAGCAGCAGCAATTTCCGTGGCTGTACTTGTACGATGCAACTCAAGATATTGCCAAAGCTTATGGGGCATTGCGCACACCGCACTTTTTTGTCTTTGACTCGCAGCGAAAGCTTGTCTATACAGGCCGCGGCGTGGATAACCCCCGCGACACCAGCAAGATGACGGTTAATAATCTGGACAACGCCCTCGAAGAATTGCTTGCGGGCAAACCCATCACTACGGCGGTAACCAATCCTATCGGCTGCAATGTCAAATGGGATGGCAAGGACGCCCACTGGATGCCGCCGGAAGCCTGCGATTTGGTGTAGGCGGCTAACGCTGCCTGGAACGGTTTTTTAAGATGGGCAGTCTGGATGGTATAATCGCATCTATGTCCATTTGGCTAAGTATCTTATGGCCGGTTTTTGTTACCAGCACATCATCTTCAATGCGGATGCCGAATTTGCCGGGCAGATAGACGCCCGGCTCGACGGTAATAATCTGGCCTGGCTTGAAAACCTCATCCTTGGATAGGGTGGAAATGCGAGGGTTTTCGTGGACATGGAGTCCGAGCCCGTGGCCGGTGCCGTGTCCATAGACGGGCAACTTATTATCCGCAATGACTTTACGGCAGGCGGCGTCCACATCGGCCATTTTAACTCCCGGAGCAATCATCGCAATGGCGGTCTGCTGGGCTTTGACGACTGTTTCATAAGCCTTTTTGAAATAAGCACTTGGCTTTCCAAAGGCAAAACACCTTGTAATATCGCAGGTATATCCATTATATTTGCAGCCAAAGTCTATCAGGATACTGTCATTTTTCTTCAATCTGCGGCTGCCGGGCTGATGGTGGTTTCTTGAGCCGTTGGAGCCAAAAGCGACAATGGTATCAAAGCCCGGCACGGAACCCAGCATTTTCATATTGAAGTCCAGTGCGGCGGCAAGCTGGTATTCCTTAATGCCTGTATTAGCCAGACTTAGCGTTTCTTTGAGGGCTTGCCATGCGATTTTTACCGCTCGGCGGATGCAGGTGATTTCCTGCTTGTCCTTGATTTCGGTTAGGCTTTCTACAAGATTATTGACGGGGATAATCTGTTTTTTGATGCCTTTCCTGACAGCACTATAGACCGACAGGGAGCAGTCGTTCTCAATTCCGACCTTCCGCAGGCGTGGGAATTTGGCGATGCAATCTGCGACGGCGGCGACGAGGGAGCCTTTGCGTTCGATGATTTTGCAGCCTCGACATTCTGCCTTGGCCTGTTCGGTATAGCGGCTGTCGGTTATCAGAATAACGCCGGCCGGCAAAACCAGCAGCCAGCTGTCATGGCCGGTAAAGCCGGTCAGATATCGGATGTTTTCGGCGGACAGGATGATTAGCGATTGCAACCTCTTCTCTGACAAGAGCTTGCGAAGTGAGTTGATGCGTGTTCGATAGAGATTGAGAGCCATTTTTTGTTCCAAAATATTTTTTATTTTTTTTCGCCGCCATCGCGGGATATTTTGTAAGTTTTAATCATAAGGAAAAGAAATAAAAGAATAAAATAAATAATTTGGTCTCCTCCTCTCCTGTCTTTTCCGTGCATGGATGCTTCGACGAGGCGAATGTCCGCTGGGGGCGGGTGTTCGCCTCGCTCGTTTTTATACGGCATATCTGGTTAAGCCATATCTTTAATGAATCGTTTTAGGGCATTCTTTCAATCGGCTGTAAGTCTTTATTTTAGTCGTTGGAAATTGTCGTAAGTTCTTATTGTTAAAATGGGTAAAATGGATCGATGTACATTTTTTGTATATGGCATGGACATAGAATGCAATCGAGAGGTGGGAAGAAAATTTAGAATTTAAAATAGAGAATATAGAATGGGAAATTAGGTGGAAGTTCGTAGTTTTTGGTCCGAAGTTCGGAGACGGGATGGGCAGAATTTTTTGCCACAGAGCCGGACACAGAGAAAGATGAGGGATGGTGGAAATTGAGAAATTGAGGACAGGAGTTTGAACGCCAAAGACGCTAAAGACGCAAGGGCGCAAGAATGAGAAACCACGGTCCTTCGGCAGGCTCAGGATAAAATTTCACCGATTTGCACAGATTTTTTTAGACGGGATTAACAGGATTTATTTAACACGAAGCACACTAAGCGGCACGAAGGTTGGATTAGATTGGACCCTAAAAATACTCTTGTGCGGAAGGAGCTGATTAAACTTTATCAAAAATATGGACGCGATGCAGAGGCACTATGTGAAACAGGAGATGATTGAGGTTGCTCCTATTCGTCAGACGGAAACGCTAAGGAAAAATATGAGAAACAACTTAAATCATATCAGGCTCACAAACCCTGGCGAGAATAGATTTTTGCGATGTGCTGCAATGGACTTTATGGACGGGGTGGACAAGATGGACGAAACGGACGAAGGGGGAGGGGGGAAGATAGTTGTGAGTTTTAAGTTCTAAGTGTTGAGTTGTTGGATTTTAAGACCCCCTCGTCGCTTCGCGACACTCCCCCTTGAGAAGGGGGAGAGCTTGGTTTTTGCTTGTTGTCTTGGATATTTTGTGTACAATTTGGGGGATACCGAAAACGGGTGTTGCCGCCGGCAATGCCGAGTTTCGGCTTTTTTTTGATAGTTATAACCGTTTATGATACCAATACGAACGAGTTTGACGTCGCGGCAGACGCCGTATGCGAACTATACCCTGATCGCCATCAATGCGGTGGTTTTTCTGCTGAGCTATTACCCGACGCAGACATTCTTTATGGGTCAGCGGGTGATTGAGCCGCTGCGGGCATGGGCGCAGCCGATGATGCTGTCGCCGGAACATCCGTTTATGTGGCAGTTTGTAACATATGCCTTTTTGCACAGCGGTTGGATGCACATTATCGGCAACATGTACTTTCTGTATATTTTTGGCAACAACGTCAATGATAAATTGGGCAATATAGGGTATTTGTGTTTTTATCTGGCCGGCGGGGTGTTTTCCGGGCTTGGTCATACCCTGCTGCATCAAAATCCGGTGCTGGGCGCCAGCGGGGCGGTGGCGGCGGTAACGGGGGCGTACCTGGTGCTGTTTCCGCAGACGGTCATCACGGTGCTGTATTTCCTGTTCTATATTATGGATACCATCGAAATCAAGGCGCTGTATTTCATCCTGTTCAAGCTGATTGTGTGGGATAATATGGTCGAGCCGAATTTTTCGGTTTCGGCGGTGGCGTATGATGCGCATCTGGCGGGCTACCTGTTCGGGATTGTGTGCATATTGCTGCTGCTTTTGGCCAAACTGATCGAGCCGACGCATCTGGATTTGTGGTCGATGGTCCGTCAGTGGAACCGGCGGCGGGTGTTTCGCGGTTCCGTGTCGGATGGATACAGCCCGTTTGGTGCCGGGCGGGTCAAAAAGCCGGTCGATGCGACGGCGACACCCAGTCCGATGCCCGAAAACCCCCTGCGAATGCAGGTCAATCAGGCTTTTTCGAGCAAAAATATGCCTCAGGCAGCCCTGCTATACGCCAAATTACTCCAAGAGGATGGGGGGCAGTGTTTTCCGCGTCAGCAGCAATTAGACCTTGCCAATCAGCTTATGGCTGAGGGGCAATGGGCGTCCGCGGGGGCGGCGTATGAGATTTTTTTGGCACAATATGCAAATTATGAGTTCATCGAGCAGGTTCAACTCATGCTCGGACTGCTCTATACCCGATATTTAAATAGGCCGGACAAAGCGCGTCTATTGCTGGGACAGGCAAAGGAAAAACTGACCCAGGATGGGCAGATTCGCATGTGCAGCGGCCTTTTGGACGAGCTGGACGGCAAAACGGACATCATGGAAAACCATTGACAATTGGTTTTTCAGGTGGTATTTTAAAAATGTTAGATGTGGAATAAGTATATCCTTTTTAAGGTGATATTTAAGGAGACACAGTTATGCGTTTAGGGAAGAACGTACTGGTTATCAGTGTGTTGATGTTTGTCGTATCTTCGTTGACTGGTATTTGCGCTGATGCGCCGGCGCCGGACAAGTCTGAAGCGCCAGCGGTACAGCCAACCCCTGCAGAGCCAGCACCGGCTTCAGCCGTGCCTGCCGCCCCGGCTGTTCCCGCGCCCGATACAAAACCGGCCGTGCCTGCACCAGCTCCTGCTGTTCCAGCAGCACCGGCCGTTGCGGCTGTTCCCCAGCAGCCGCAATTTCCGTATGTAGCGGAAATTGTTGGCAACGATGTGTATGTCCGTTCCGGTCCCGGCACTGCCTACTATCACTGTCTCAAACTGAATGCTCCTCAGCGTGTGACGATTGTTGGTTCGACGCACGGCGGCTGGTTGCAGATTCTGCCGCCGGCGGGCAGTTTCTCGTGGGTGTCCAAACAGTATGTCAAGGTTGATCCGGCAACACCCAAGACGGGTATTATCACCGGCGATGCGGTGCGTATCTGGGCGGGTTCGGACTTTATGGAGCCGATGCGGTCTTCGAGTCTGCAAACCAAGCTCAATATGAATGCCAAGGTGGAAATTATCGGCGACATGGCCGGCGAGGGCGACTATTACAAAATAGCGCCTCCGGCAGGAGCATACCTGTGGATCAGCAGCGAGTTTATTAAGGTTGCGGCGCCTGCCGCTGCCAAACCGGCTGATGCCAAGCCGCAAGAAAAGCCCGCTGCGGTTGCGGTTGTCCCTGGCAAATTAGCCGATGCAACCGAGCCGGTCAAAGAAGAACCGAAGCCCGAAGTCAAAGTCGAACCTAAAGAACCGCCCAAGCCCAGCAAGGAACGGCTTGCCATAGATGCCTGTTATGTAATATCGGCCAAAATTGATGCCGAAGCAAAGAAGCCCCTTGCCGAGCAGAATTACAGCGGATACCGCAAGGCGCTTCAGGCGATTCTGGATGACCCGGAGTCCGGTGTTGCCACGAAGTATGCGACCTATATGATGGAAAAAATCAACCGCAACGAACTGGCGATTTCAACGACGGATATCCTCAAAAAGCAGGATGAGCAGCTTGCTCAAACCAAACAGCAGATTGACGAAGCCCACAAGGCTCAACTGGCAAAAATCCAGATGGTCGATGAGAAGTTCATTATGACCGGGATACTCAAGCCGTCCTATACCTACAGCGGCAAAGTCGGCCAGAAGCGGTATCTGCTGACCAATGAGCAGGGACGGATTTTGTGCTATGTGTCGCCGGGCGACCCGGGACTGGAAGGCAAAATCAATACGCTGCTGGGTAAGAAGGTCGGCTTAGTCGGGCGGATTGTCAATACATCCAAAGAACTGGTAACGCTGGTGTCAATTACAGATCTTTCCGAAATTCAATAATCGGCAAAAAGTAATTCCAAACCCTCTGGCATGTTGTGGCGGAGGGTTTTTT
>CAZICJ010000017.1:0-41041 GCA_964537635.1 uncultured Pirellulales bacterium | reverse complement strand
TAAAGAAGATATCCCGCACATCGGCATAAAACCCGCCGACATTGGCCAGCAATCCTGCGCGTGCCTGATGCGGGTTCATGGGCTGGTTCGCAAAGTTCCCAAGGCCAATCGCTATGTTTTAACCGAGAAAGGCCGAAAGTTCTCATGTGCATTACTAACGGCTTCATGCCCTGATATTAAAGCACTTACGGAAATGGCCGCATGAAAAACGAGCAGAAAAAACAAGAAATTGAAGGATAGTAGTACAGAGGAAGATGAGACAGGGCAAATAGGTTTGTTTTGAAAAAAGTACATAGTTCTTGGTTCGTAGTTTGTAGAAAGATATGATTTCAGATAGGATTAACGAGATTTACAGAATCAGGTATCTATGTAATCGCGAAAGAACAGCGGCCGGCGGGGGTTTGCCAGCGTGTGGAATGGGTTTCCACAACGGGGCGTATTATACCAGAAATGGCTGGAAAAAACAAACACTGATGGGGATGATTTCGCTGATTTTTTGTGGCAGGATTTTTTTGCCCGTCTAAAAAAATCCCCTCTCATCTTTCTCCGTATCCTCTGGGGTGAAAATCCTTAATTCCTATCTTGAATCTGTGGAAATCTGCGAACTTTTATCCTGAGCCTGCCAAAGGACTGTGGTTTCTCCTGTCTAAGAACACCGAACTGCGAACTAAGAGCTAACAATATCCATATTGAAGTTGAATTTTCCACCCGTTTTATACTTGTCAATAACCAATAAAAGTGTAAAATCTGACTTTTCTAAAACATTTGGTTATTCTTTATTGAATCGGAGGTTTAATGGCTGTAATGAACATCCAGGATATCCGCAATGTTGTGCTGCTGGGACATGGCAGCGCCGGCAAGACATCGCTGGCAGAATCCATTCTCCACCAATGCGGGGCGATCACACGTTTGGGGTCTGTAACCGACAAAAACACCGTCAGCGATTTCGATGATGAGGAAAAAAGCCGCGGTCATTCCATTCACTCGGCTTTGCTCAATGTCAATCACAACGGAAAACTCATCAACCTTATCGATACGCCCGGCTATCCGGATTTCATCGGCGCGGCCTTGCAGTCTATCGCGGCGGCGGAAATAGCCGTAATCGTCGTCAGTGCCGCATCGGGCATTGAAATCAACACCCGCAAGTTGTTTGCCTCAGCCACGGCGGCCAATCGCGCCCGCATCATTGTCATCAACAAAATGGATGCTGAAAACGCCGATATGGGCGAATTGCTCAAGCAGATTCAGGATAGTTTCGGTTCTCAGTGCCGCTGTGCGAATCTGCCTTCGGAAGATAAAAATTCCGTGATTGATTGCGTGATGAATTCCGCCGGCAACGG
The DNA here is from genome assembly GCA_964537635.1 of uncultured Pirellulales bacterium. Taxonomy (GTDB): domain Bacteria; phylum Planctomycetota; class Phycisphaerae; order Sedimentisphaerales; family Anaerohalosphaeraceae; genus Anaeroglomus. The sequence goes on along the minus strand of CAZICJ010000017.1, from coordinate 39,701 downwards.
GCTGTTTGTCGATGCGGAAACAGCGCGTACGGAACTGCTGGAGCGGGTCGTCGAAGCCGACGACGCCCTGATGGAACTGTATCTGGGCGGTGAATCCATTGCCGAAGACAAGATTGCTCCCTGCTTTACCAAGGCGCTGGTGGCCGGCACGGTTGTGCCGATTCTGTTCACCGACGCCCGCAAAGAAATCGGCATCAAAGAGCTGCTGAATTTCATTACGCATTATGCCCCCAGCCCGGCTGATGGCCCCCTCGCGGTACTCAAAAAGCTGGATGGCACCAGCGAAACCATCAAGCCCGACGCCAATGGCCCGTTGAGCGGATTTGTATTCCGTGTGGGTTTTGACCCGCGTTCGAGCATGCGGTATTCGGCGATGCGTATTTTCAGCGGGACTTTAAATGCCGCGACGCATTTGTGCATCAATGACTCCAAGAAGGGTATTCGGGTCGGTCATCCGCTGCGGATGCAGGGCTGCGAAGGCAAGGAAGTCGAAGCCGCCGGCGCCGGCGAATTTGTCACCCTGGCCAAGCTCGAAGAACTCAAGCTGGGCTGCTTTATCCACGACGGCAGGCTCGAAGGACAAATCGAACGTCCGGTCCTTCCCAAGCCGATGTTCTCGCTGGCTCTGGAGCCGGCCAGCAGAAATGATGAAAGCAAGCTGGGTGCCGCCCTGGAAAAACTATGTGAAGAAGATGCCTGTTTTAAGGTTGTTCACGATGCGCAAACCAAAGAATTGGTCATCAGTGGCTTGGGCGACCTGCACCTGCGGGTGATGCTGGCCAAGATGGAACACCGCTATAAAGTCAGCGCCATCACCCACGCCCCGAAAATTCCCTATCGCGAAACGATTACGGGCAAAGCCGACGGCCATTACCGGCATAAGAAACAATCCGGCGGGGCGGGTCAATTCGGCGAAGTCTATCTGCGGGTGGAACCGGCAGAACGCGACTCCGACCCGTCGCTGATTTTCAGTTGGGATATCTTCGGCGGCTCGATTCCGGGACAATATGAAGCCCCGATTGTCAAGGGTATTCATGATGTGATGGCTTGCGGCGTTGTTGCCGGCTTTCCGATGCAGGATATCAAGGTCTCGGTCTATGACGGCAAATATCACCCTGTAGATTCCAAAGAAGTGGCCTTCCGCATCGCCGGCAAGAATGCCTTTATTGATGCGCTGCAGAAGGCAAAGCCGTCGCTGCTGGAACCGATTGTCAATTTGGAAATTACCATCCCGGCGGAAAATATGGGCGATATCACCGGCGATATGGCATCCCGCCGCGGCCGTGTTACCGGACAGGATATGCTGCCGGGCAATATGGTTATCGTCAAGGCGCAGGTGCCGCTGTCGGAAGTAACCCAGTACAACAGCCAGTTAAAAAGCGTTACCGGCGGACAGGGGAGCTATACGATGGAATTGAGCCATTATGAAACCACCCCGCCCAATATTCAGCAGCAGGTGGTGGCGCAATACGCCAAAAACCGCCAGCAGGTGGTCGAGGAATAATTCCCCATTCGCGGCGCCTGGGATGCAGGCGGCTTAACATACAAAACGGGCTGTGAGCAACCACTCGCAGCCCGCTTTCTTTTGTTTTTGTCTGCAAAAACTGACAACCCAACAGTTATCTATAGAGTTTTTTGTCCTGGATGTACTGCCATACCCCATCCGGCAATAGTCCTGATACATCCTGGCCGGCGGCAATCGCCTGGCGGATTGCGGTACTGCTGATATCCATCAGCGGCGTCGCCAGGGCATCCATCTTCAACTGCTCACTCTGTGCCGGGGTCAGCACCCCGGTCAATAAGTCCAGTTTCGGCATCGGATAACCGCCCCGGTACATCACACACAGCCGGCATGACTGCGCCAGTTGTCCTATCTGATGCCAATAAGGCAGTTCGGCCACCGCATCAGCGCCAAGCAGCCAGTATAACTGTGCATCCTGCCCGACCTGCCGGCGAAAATACCGCACGGTATCAATCGTATAACTCGGACCGGCATGATTCAACTCGTAATCGCAGACTTCAACGCCCGGCAGCGTCTGTATGGCACGCTTAATCATCTCTACGCGGGACGTTGCGTCGGCATACGGATTGCGGCGTTTGAGCGGCGAACAGCCTGCGGGAATGAAAAAGCCCTTGCCCGCCTGCAGATGCTGCATGGCGAACTGCATCATTGTCAGATGACCGCGATGAATCGGATCAAAACTGCCGCCGTATAAGATGATTTTTCTGTTCGACATCAAAAAACTCACAATTACCTGTTGAATATGGAAAAGATTTTAATCAAATCATAAAAAAAATCAAAAATTTTTTAAAAACTTCTCGTTGTGTGTCTGGTTTTTTGCGCATCTGTATTTTGGGATGTAAACCATGCTCTCTTGAAGAAAAATCGGGTCGTCGGATATTTTTTAGAAATGCGATATTTTTAATCTATACGGTCTATAACTGAAAAATACATAATTTGTCAAAAAGCCGTTGCGGTGCGGCAGCCACCGGCGCCGATGAGGTTTGATTTCAGTGCTCATCGACTACAACTATTGCCACTAACGCTGGTTAAAGCAATTTTTCTGAAGAATTTTATGGATTTTGTCGATGACTATACTAAGAATGTAGTAAAGATTAGAGCTCTTTCGGGCTTAAGCCAAAAGTTTTACCGAAACCGAAAGGAGGTGAAAAACACATGGCAAAGAAAGTAGCGAAGAAAAAAGCAGCAGTTAAGAAAGTCGCGAAGAAAAAAGTAGCAAAAAAGAAAGTCGCAAAGAAGAAATAATTGGCGCTTTCCGGAAAGCTTAAGCAAGCGACATGAAAAAGAAGGTCTTCCCGCCACGGCAAGGCCTTCTTTTTCTGTTTATACGGCGGCTGGCGTCGGTTTTTCTGCCTGGTATTCCGCCTGTATAACGCTTGCTAATGGAAGCCGAATCTGAAATGTGCTGCCTTGCCCAATAGTGCTGGAAACCTGAATCGTTCCGCCCATCATCTCTACCAACTGTCGTGAAATTGCCAGTCCCAGCCCGGTTTCTTGACTGCAGGCCTCTTGCCGTGTGTGGGTAAAAGGTTCAAATATCGCCTTGTGCTTGCATTCTGGGATGCCGATGCCGGTATCGACCACTTCAAAGACCAGGTCGGCATCTTCTTTTCTGATAGTCAGGCAGACAAATCCCTTGGATGTGAATTTGATTGCATTGCTCAGCAGATTGACCAGGCATTGAAGCAGGCGGCGCTCATCGATAACAAGGCGCTCGGGAACTCCAGGTTCGATATGGACTTGAAAATCCAGTCCCTTGTTGGTTGCGGAGATTCTTAGCAGCCGGTCGATGTGTCCCAGCATCGGGCGCAGCTGGCATTGTCCCTTTGCCAGGTGAAGTTTTCCGGATTCAATCCTGGATAAATCCAGAATGTCATTGATTAACAGCAGCAGCTGCTGTCCGCTGTCGTGAATAATATCCACATAGCAACGGCATTCTGGCGGTATTTCGGATTCTTTGAGCAGGCTGCTGAACCCCAGAATGGCGTCCATTGGAGTGCGGATATCATGACTCATTGCCGCCAGAAATTCGCTTTTGGAGCGGTTGGCTTTGGCGGCCTCAAATGCCATCTGATCCGATTTTTCAATTTGCAGCTTCAATTCCAGCGTTTTTTCTTCAACCAGCCGCTGGGCATATTCATTCTTGTGATACTGTTGTCGCAGATACAGTATCAGCAATCCGTTGAAAACCGCACCTATCGGCCAGACAAGCCACGGAATATAATGCACCACGCCGTGCTGTTTGAAATCGTCAGAAGCACTTTCGAACAGCAGTGTTCGGTCTGCAATTTGCCTGGCAACGGTGAGGTTCCAACGCGGCTGCTGAGCCGTCTGATTGCAGGAAGGCCTTGGCTGGCAGATTAATTCAGGCTGGCCGTAATCCGCCTGCTGCCAGATGGTCAATTTGATGCCGGCGCTGCTTTGTTCTTTGCAGTTTTCAATCAATTTGTCGATGTCAAAGAGAGTGATTAGAAAACCCTTTAGGCTATCGCGGCGTCCCTGTTTGGTATAGCGGATTCCATCCGAACGATAAACCGGCAAAGCCAGCCAGAGTCTATTGGCGTTTTCATCGGGTGTAAAAAAGGTCTTTTTTGCCATTAAAACAGCCTGGTCTGAAGCAATCGCCTTATTCAGGATGGTTTCAAATACCGGTTCATTACTGATGTCATATCCGCAGATTGACTGATTGCCCGCGTATGGTTCTTCATACAGTATCGGCCAGTAGCACGGTTTAGCCGCAGCGGGAATGGTGCCGGTGTCGGTTTGGGTTACGATTTGAAATCGTTCCAAGCCGTCCGACCTCGCCCTGGATTCTACGGTGTTTCGGTCCTGGGATACAATTTTGGGTATCCACAGTACTTTGTGAACGCTTTGGCTGTTCGAAAATATAGAGCGTGTAAAATTCATATATTCGTCGCGATCGACAAATTGTGAATAATCAAAAAACAGCCGTAACGCCGCGGCATCACATTGAATTGTCTCAAGAGCATCTGCGGTTTTTGCGGATAGGGCATTGGCTTCATATTCGAAGGCGCGCCGTGTTGAATAGGCACAAACAAGGATGGCCAAACCATAGATCAGCAGTGTCATGACACATCCGATAGACAGCGCCAGCAATGTTGCCCGGGTTGTCCAAAATGAGTTTTTGGTTGTACCCATCGCGAGTTCTCCTTTTCAATACTCTCTGCCGGCGACAATATCCACCGTTTCCAGTGCCGCCGTATCCACACGGATGCCCAGCCGTCTGGCGGACGCCATATTGATCATTGACTGGCTGTTGCTGCCGGTAACAATGGGTATTGTGGACGGCTTGGCGCCAAACAGAGCGATTTTCAATGCCATTTGGCCTGCCGTCTTTCCCTGTTCGACGCCGGATTCAAGAACTCCGCAAAAAGACCCATCATCGACCGCAAAAACAAGAAAACCGATAATCGGTATCCGGCAATGTTCCCGCGTCCAGGCCATTACTTCTGCCGGCTTGATGCTCTCGGCGCTGTTGGGGTCGCTGCGCAGGGTATGATAAGTGTAAATCGCTAGCGCATCAGCTTGTTGATTGGCTTTTTCAATGGTCTGCTTCCATTGGTCAAACGTCAGCGCTTCGACCCAATCTATAATTTGGACATTATTGACTGTTTGTGTTTTCATGTACGCCATGCAGCTGGAAGAGGTCTTGCCTGTGTCCGACAGTACCAGCACCTTGCGGATAGCCGGAATCAGCCGTTGCGCCAAAGCGAGACTTTCATTGAAAAAGGGGCGTTCCAGCACGCCTGTTATATTTTCGGCGGGATATCCATAGTCTTGCAGATTTCCATTAACGCCGCAAAAAACCACGCTGACATCATTGCGGCCTGCCAGTTTTTTGCCGACATATTCCTGAGCATTATCATCTGCCAGAATCACAATAGCGGGCTTGAGTTCATCGATGATGGCCAGGCATTTTTCTGCCTCGGTAATCGCCCAGGAGGGTTCCGGATGCCGTTTGGTATCCATATAGAAATGCTCGATTCGGATTTGCCGCGAACTGATTGCCATCTGAATGCCCCGATTGATAGCGATTACCCAATCATAATCAGCGCTGTAACTGTGGACGACCAGCATCCAATTTGGCTTGCGGTTCTCTTTGCCGACGATGCCAGACGCTGCCGAAACTTCATTGTTGAAATTGGGTTGCGAGTTTGGTCCGGAATCATCACACCCCCCAATCAAAGGCGAAATAGCCAGACTAATACACCATCCGATAATCCAGGTTTGTTCTGATAGCCTAAATGAACTCATTTTCATTTAAAATCCTTCCAATTTGGCCAAAAATCGATAAACTCCGAGTTGGTTTTGATGTTTCGGCAAATATTAAATACATCTTAATATGTTTTATAAAATTTACTTTTGGTTCAAATGGGGGCAGTTTTCAGACGCACCGATAGCTGTTTTATTGGTCGTTTGCTTGCTTTTTGATTGCGATGGGGTTAAGATGCTGGCTTATGAGAATACCTATAACTAAGTACGGTTTGCCGCAGGTTGCGGTTTATCCGGCGATTTTGGCCGGCGTGATGACGGTCTATATCGGACTTGCGTGGTACTTTTTCCCTGAAAAAATACGCACAACGGGCTTATGGACGGTACTTTGCGTTTGGCTGCCGGAAGTTCTTCTGTTGATTACGGGTATCTGGGTGGTGTCGTTTTTCCGCGACCCTTATCGCCAGATTCCCACTGATGCAAAGGCGTTATTATCTCCCGCCGATGGAACCATCAGTGATATTGAGATCGTCGAAAACGACCCGGCATTTCCGCAAAAGGCGATACGGATTGGCATTTTTTTGAGCATCTTCAATGTGCATATCAACCGCGCTCCGTGTGCGGTTCGGGTTGGCACGATGCAGTACCGCCCGGGGCAGTTCAAAAACGCATTAGACCCGAATTCAGCCAGGGTCAATGAATCAAATGACATTCAGATGTTTCGGCTGGATGCTCCGCAGGATGAATTGATGGTGCGTCAGATTTCCGGCGCGATTGCACGGCGGATTGTCTGCGATCTTAAAATCGGCGACCAGCTAACCGCCGGCCAGCAATTCGGTATGCTCAAATTCGGCTCACGGACTGAACTGTATTTGCCCGTCAGGGACAACGCCATCTGTGCTGTTAAAATCGGCGACAAAGTCAAGGCAGGTCAAACTATTCTGGTGCGATATCAATGAACCCAAACGATCAACAGAGCGGCAAAAAACGGCTGTTTTTTCGGCGCAGACGCCCGAAAAAGCAGCTCAAATATGTTGCGATGCTGCCATCACTGGTAACACTGCTCAACGGCATATTCGGATTTGCGGCCATCGGGCTTGCCGCCAAGGGTCCCGACCACTTTGCGGCGGCGGGCTTTATGGTTTTTCTGGCGATGATTGCCGATATGCTCGACGGCCGGCTGGCGCGAATGAGTCAGACGACATCCAGTTTTGGCGGTCAACTTGACAGCCTGTGCGATATGCTCAGTTTTGGGGCGGCTCCCGCATTTTTATGCCTGAAGATGCTGATGGTCAGTATGCCGTTTATTTTGTCGCCATCGACGGAGTTGCTGGGGGATTTTGTGGAGCGGCTGATTTGGCTGGCGTCGGCGGCCTATATGTGCTGTGCGGCGGTGCGATTGGCGCGGTTTAATGTTGAAAATGTGGAAGATGAATCCGCTCACATGAGTTTTTCGGGGCTTCCTTCGCCCGCCGCGGCCGGCGTGCTGGCCAGTATGGTTATTCTTTATCAGCATCTGATCAGCGACCCGGCAAAGAGTACCATGATGTTTCAGGCCGGCAAATGGCTGCTGATTTATACAATGCCCTTTGTTACGATTGCCCTTGCCATCCTGATGGTCAGCCGGCTGCGCTATCCGCATGTGGTCAACCAATATCTGCGGGGTAAAAAGCCCATCAATCACTTGATTGGCGCCGGTGTTTTGATTGGTCTGATTTGGCTGTGCAAACCGCAAATGGCGATGGTTGTTGTCTTTGGCGGATTTGCCGCAAGCGGGCCGGTTAAGTGGCTGTGGCAACAGTTCTTTGCTCATTCGCTCAAATCCAAATCGTTGATGACGGCAGCCGCAGGCGACATTTCTGAACAACCGCATCGTCTATGATTCAAGCTGCCGCACAACTCGCAGAAACGGATTGCTCGGTCTATGTCCATGTTCCGTTTTGTGCCCGCAAATGCCGTTATTGTGCATTCTACTCCATCGTTGGAGACAGCGGCATGTTTAAATCCTATCTGAATACGGTACAAAAAGAATTATCTCTTTATCCGGAGCTCGGGCAGTTTGCGACCGCTTATATTGGCGGCGGTTCTCCGACGGCGTTGGGTAAGGATGTCCTGCTGGCATTGTGCGGGATACTTCGTCCGCGGCTTGTCTGCGGCGGGGAATGGACAGTGGAGGTCAATCCCAGCCAGACAAGCCTTGACCTGCTGACTTGCCTCAAAGCCGCCGGTGTTAACCGCCTGTCTATCGGCGCCCAGTCATTCGATACATCTATTCTGGAATTTCTGGGGCGGATTCACACTGTACAGGATATCTTCCGCACAATCGATGATGCACGCAAGGCAGGGTTTGAGAATATCGGGATTGATTTGATTTACGCGATTGCCGGCCTGACACAGAAACAGTGGAAGCAGACGCTAATTGCTGCTGTCGGACTGGATGTACAGCACCTTTCCGCTTACGCACTAAAGATCGAGGATGATACTCCGTTTGCGGTTCAGTTGGCGGCAGGGGAGTTGCACGCAGTCGATGAATCGCTGGACAGGGCGATGTATGAAACGACGATTGAAACGCTTTGCGAGGCGGGTTTCGAGCAATACGAGATATCGAATTTCGCCAGACCAGGCTTTGTGTGCAGGCATAATCTGCGGTACTGGCAGAATCGGGATTTTGTTGGACTGGGGCCTGCGGCGGCAAGTTGGTACAAGCATCGCAGAACTGAAAATGCCGCCGACATCAATCGCTGGATTGCCAGCATCAATCGAAACGAATTTGCCTTTGAGGACATTCAGACGCCCGGCTTGCAGCAAATTGCCTGCGAAACGGCAATCTTAAATCTGCGGACCGTGTCGGGTATTTGTCTGGCCGAGTTTCGGCGGCAAACCGGTTTTGACGCCCTGACGCTGTTTTCTGAGCCGATTGGGCGTCATCTGGCCGGCGGCTGGCTCGAAAAAACGACCGACCATCTGCGCCTGACACGAAAATCATTTGCCGTCGCAGATTCCATCCTGTGTGATTTTGTCGAACCGTAATGTATTTTTTTCTTGTATTCTTAACTAATTTATTCACAATGACTTAGAAGATATATTGCGGATGTATTACTGCTGGACAGCAGGGGCAGAACAAAGAATTATCTGATGCCAACAACGGTGGGTGGTGATTTAGATTAAAAAACGATTAAATTTTTTATGTTTATGGATTATTTGTATCTTATTATAAAATAATAGGATATGGCGATATTGACGGTATTCTCGCAGGTAAAAATCGTAAAAAAATAAAAAATCGCAAAAAAAGATATTGACGATGACCGCAGAATGGATAAACTGTTCTTTCTCAATACGGTTGAGAAACCGGTGTTGATGACGGCCAAAGCCGGGAGATGGAAAGTGATGCGGCAGGATAAGTCCTGAGTCGGCTGTCCGCCGCAAAAGAAAAGGACAGGGTTGAAAAAAGTTTTTGAAAAAAAGAATTTTTTGACTTGACTGCTTACGGGTAGCTGTTAGATTGTTCCGACTTTTGTATATGTCGCCGCCCTAATCAGCAGCGACATTTTTGTTGCTCTTTGGATAACTGAATAAGATAGATTGGTGAAGTTGAGTCTTGGGAGCCGACTGGTCAGTACGACGGCGGTGTTCGAGTCAGATACGGCTGTAAAAGTCGGGCTCGTAGCTCAGCTGGTGAGAGCGCACGCCTGATAAGCGTGAGGTCGGAAGTTCGAATCTTCCCGGGCCCAGTAATTACAGCGATTGCTGCGATGGGCTTTTTGGCACGGCGGTTAATCGCACAAGGCTCGGGGACGTAGCTCAGTTGGGAGAGCGCCGGCTTTGCAAGCCAGAGGTCGAGGGTTCGAATCCCTTCGTCTCCAATCTTAATGATATAGATCGAAACGCGTCGCAAGACGCATAACGATATAGCTCTTTGAAAAGTACATAGCGGATGCAATGTGGGTTGTGATATATAGGCCGAAAGGCTGAAAATCATAATCTGCGATTTCGAACTGAAATACAAAGTCGAAAGATTTTGGATTTCAGCCGAAGCGCTCAATATATGCCAAACTTGTGTTATAACCAAGAGGTCTTAAATAGACCCTTAAATAAAGGCGTGAACATACAATCTTTGATTGATATGGTCAAGTTACTAAGGGTGTATGGGGGATGTCTAGGTGTCGAGAGGCGACGAAGGACGTGGTAGACTGCGATAAGTCCGGGGCAGGTGTCAAACAACCGTTAAACCCGGAATGTCCGAATGGGGAAACCCGTCAGGAAAGGGCAACCTTTTCCTGTCATCAGCGGCTGAATGCATAGGCCGTTTGAAGCGAACGCAGGGAACTGACACATCTAAGTACCTGCAGGAAAGAAAATCAACCGAGACTCCGTTAGTAGCGGCGAGCGAAAACGGAAAAGCCCAAACCAATCTTCGGATTGGGGTTGCGGGCGCCTTGTAGCAGCAAGCTAGCCAGTCGAATGGTCTGGAAAGTCCAACCATAGAAGGTGAAAGTCCTGTAAGCAAAAGCAGGCGAGCTGCGTGGCGTACCAGAGTAGCACGGATCTCGTGGAACTCCGTGCGAATCAGGGGGGACCACCCTCCAAGGCTAAGTACTACTCGACAACCGATAGTGGACCAGTAAGGCGACTGAACGATGAAAAGTACCCCTACTAGGGGAGTTAAAAGTACCTGAAACCATACACTTACAAGCTGTAGGAGCCCTATGTCCGTTTACGGAAATGGGTGACTGCGTGCCTTTTGCATAATGAGCCGGCGAGTTATCCTTTGTGGCAAGGTTAAGCACCTCAGGTGCGGAGCCGTAGCGAAAGCGAGTCTGAACAGGGCGTTCAGTCGCAGGGGATAGGCGCGAAACCACGTGATCAACCCATGGCCAGGTGGAAGGGGGTGTAAAAATCCCTGGACGACCGAACTCACTAACGTTGAAAAGTTAGGGGATGAGCTGTGGGGAGGAGTAAAAGTCTAATCAAACGTGGAGATATCTCGTTCTCTCCGAAATAGCTTTAGGGCTAGCCTCAAGTAATTAATGTGCGGGGGTAGAGCTACTGATTGGAGATAGGGGCCCACCAGGCTACCTGCTCCTACCAAACTCCGAATACCGCATATCGTATCTTGGGAGTCAGTCCACGGGCGATAACGTTCGTGGTCGAGAGGGAAAGAACCCAGATCGCCAGCTAAGGTCCCGAAATTCTGCTAAGTTATTAAGGAAGTCTTATTGCTGAGACAATCAGGATGTTGGCTTAGAAGCAGCCACCATTTAAAAAGTGCGTAATAGCTTACTGATCGAGCAGTGTGGCGCCGATAATGAACGGGAATAAGCAGAATACCGAAGCTGCGGGTGATACGGATACTGGGTTGATGATCCTACGGGGTCTTCAACCTGGTGTCTGGTCGCAGTAGGAGAGCGTAACTGACAGCGTCGAAGCGGTACGGAAACGAGCCGTGGAGCGTCAGTTAGTGATTATGCCGGCATGAGTAACGATAAAGCGGGTGAGAATCCCGCTCGCCGAAAACCTAAGGTTTCCTGGGGAAGGTAAATCCGCCCAGGGTTAGTCGGCCCCTTAGCCAAGGCTGAAAGGCGTAGGCGATGGACAGCAGGTTAATATTCCTGCACCACGTCATCGGACGCAAGGAGTGACGCATCTTTTAAGGTCATCCCACGAGTAGTCGTGTGGGTTCCGCAAGGTCGAGGTCGATTTACGATACCGAAGTGACTGGCAAAGGTGCCAAGAAACAGCTCCCCAAGAATGAAGATGGCGTGACCGTACTAAAACTGACACAGGTAGGTGAGGAGAGTATCCTCAGGCGCTCGAGAGAACGGTCTTTAAGGAACTAGGCAATTTGACCCCGTACGTTCGCAATAAGGGGTCCCTCCAGACGCATTTCTAACCAAATGCGTGCTGAGGGCACAGAAAAGTGACACTGGCGACTGTTTATCAAAAACACAGTTCTCTGCTAACACGCAAAGTGGATGTATAGAGAATGACGCCTGCTCGGTGCCGGAAGGTCAATGGGATGGGTTAGCCGCAAGGCGAAGCTCCTAACTGAAGCCCCGGTAAACGGCGGCCGTAACTATGACGGTCCTAAGGTAGCGAAGTTCCTTGTCGGGTAAGTTCCGACGTGCATGAACGGCGTAACGACTGGTGTAGTGTCTCAAAGACCGACTCGGTGAAATTGTAGATGTGGTGAAGATACCACGTACCCGCGGCAAGACGGAAAGACCCCGTGAACCTTTACTGTAACCTGGTATTGACGCCTGATATATCATGCGTAGGATAGGTGGGAGGCTGTGAAGCGGTGCTTTTGGGCATCGTGGAGCCAACGTTGAAATACCACCCTTGCTATGTTAGTCGCCTAACCGTGACCCGTGAATCCGGGCATGGGACAGTGCTTGGTGGGCAGTTTGACTGGGGCGGTCTCCTCCAAAATGGTAACGGAGGAGTTCAAAGGTACCCTCAGCGTGGTTGGCAATCACGCGACGAGCGCAAAGGTAAAAGGGTGCTTAACTGTGAGACTAATACGTCGAACAGATGCGAAAGCAGGACTTAGTGATCCGGTGGTTCTGTGTGGAATGGCCATCGCTCATCAGATAAAAGGTACTCCGGGGATAACAGGCTGATCTCTCCCGAGCGTTCATAGCGGCGGGGAGGTTTGGCACCTCGATGTCGGCTCATCACATCCTGGGGCTGAAGGCGGTCCCAAGGGTTCGGCTGTTCGCCGATTAAAGTGGTACGCGAGCTGGGTTCAGACCGGCGTGAGCCAGGTCGGTCCCTATCTGCCGTGGGCGTAGGAATCTTGAGCAGATGTTTCTTTAGTACGAGAGGATTTGGAAGCACTGACCTCTGGTGTACCAGTTGTCGCGCTAGCGGCAGCGCTGGGTAGCTAAGTTGGGAAAGGATAACCGCTGAAAGCATCTAAGCGGGAAGCCTTCTGCGAGATTAGGATTCCATGTGCTTTGCACGAGAGAGCCCAGATAGACTATCTGGTTGATAGGCTGGATGTGTAAGTTGAGAAATCAATTAAGCTGACCAGTACTAACGCTCGATTACTTGACCATATCAATCAATGGTTGTGTGTACGCACGCAAGTTTGGCAGCATTGAAAACGCAAACATTGTATCCGCTATGTTTTATAAGACGATGTCGTCCCCCTGCGGGGGCGATGCATAAACTTCCTGGTGAATTTACGTACGGGGAAACGCCTGATCCCTTTCCGAACTCAGAAGCTAAGACCGTCCGGCCGATGATAGTCCTTACGGGCGAAAGTAGGTGATTGCCAGGATTATGAGCCTCGGCGCTGCATAAGTGCCGAGGCTCACCTTTTTTAAACACAAAACGATTACGAAAAAGTAAATTGAACCCAATCCCAGTCCGCTGGTATATACCTACATATCTACATACCTACTCAAACTGACCGATCCGACCTGTCATACCCGCACAGAGCCTGTCCTCGCGCAGGCGGGGACGGGTATCCAGTCCTGACCGGCGAGATTCTGGATTCCCGCTCCATTCGCTTCGCTCAGGACAAGTTTTGCGGGAATGACACGTTGGGATAATTTATTACAAGGAAAAGAGTTATGGAAATGACGATATATCAATCGGTCAGTTTGAGATACTTATATACCTGCCCCCAATAAACCTTTTTTCAACGCAATTCAGACAACCATCGCATTTTTTTCAAAATTCCGTAAATTGGCCTTGACAATCCCCCCGCAGGCGGATATTCTTAACCGGCTTTCCGCCGGCGTAGGCGGATAAGACTGTAAGTTGTAAGTATTGTTTTTATAATAATTTGGAGGTAGTTTCTGTGAATAAGGAACTTGCCCGCGACCTAATCAGTGCGGGCGTACACTTCGGACATGCCGCAAGCCGGTGGAATCCCAAAATGTTGCCGTACATCTTCGGCAAGCGCGGAATGATTCATATCATTAACGTCAAGGAAACTCTCAAAGGCATTCTTATTGCCAAACGACTCCTGACCAACATTGTTGCCGGCGGCAAGGATGTTGTTTTCGTCGGTACCAAACGCCAGGCTCAAAAAGCCGTCGAGCGTGCGGCCGGCGCCTGCGGGATGCACTATGTCGGCGAACGCTGGCTGGGCGGCACCCTGACCAACTTCCGCACCATTCGTTCTCGTGTTCAGCGTCTCGAAGAGCTGGAAGGAATGCTGGCTGGCGGTCAGATGGAAGCGGAAAGCAAAAAACAGGGTTCTCGCCTCAAACGCGAACTCAAGAAGATATCGACCAACCTCAGCGGTATCCGCAAAATGACCCGGATGCCCGGCGTCGTCGTGGTTGTGGACGCCAAAAAGGAATACCTCGCCCTGCGTGAAGCCCGCAAACTGGGCATTCCGACAGTCGGGGTTATTGATACCGATGCCGATCCGGATACCGTGGATGTGGCAATCCCCGCCAATGACGATTCGATTAAGGCGGTGGAGATTATTCTGAGCGAGCTGGCGGCCGCCAGCGCCGAAGGCAAAACGATGGCTAAGCCTGACGATTCCGGTTCGCAGATTCGTCCCATTCGGACACGGTCGCGACGTAGAGTGCTTGCCGCTGCCGATGGAGCCGAAAGTGAAGCAGCCCCCGAGGCTGCCGGTGCGGAAAATGCCGTCCAGTAATTTAGAGAATTTTGAACATCAATACTATTGCAATATGGAGTGATATACAATGGCTGAGATAACAGCAGCGATCGTGATGAAGCTGCGAAAAATGAGCGGTCAGGGAATGATGGACTGCAAAAAGGCGCTGGAAGATACCGGCGGCGATATGGACCAAGCGCTGGATATGCTTCGCAAGAAAGGTCTTGCGACGCTTGCCAAACGGGCAGATCGCGAAACCACTCAGGGACGCATCGTTTGCGTTGCCGACGGCGATCGCAAGGTTGCCGCTCTGACGATGCTGTGCTGCGAAACGGACTTCGTTGCCAAAAACGACGACTTTGTGGCGGCCAGCGAAATCCTGGGCAAATGTGCCATGACTGCTTTAGCCGATCAGGGCGCCGAGGCATTGATGGGTACCGCGGTCGATGGACGCAAGTTCTCGGATTTACTGACGGAATTGGTCAGCAAGACCGGCGAAAAAACCGAAGTCGGTGATTATATCCGCTACAAAGCCGGCGCCAGCGGCATTATCGGCAAATATGTCCACTTCAACGATAAAGTCGGCACCATGGTCGAAGTGGAAGCCTCATCGTCGGATGTGGCGGCGGCGTTAAAGACCCTTGCCGATGAAATCGCGATGCATGTAACGGCCATCAATCCGGTAGCGGTGGACAGGACTTCGGTTGCCGCCGATGTTATCGAACGCGAACGCGCGATTGCTGCCGAGCAGGTCAAAGACAAGCCCGCCAATATGGTCGAGAAGATTGTGGACGGTAAGCTGAACAAGTTCTTTGCCGAAAACTGTCTGGTTGACCAGAAGTTCGTCAAGGATGATTCCAAGACCGTCAATGAAGCCCTGACGGATGCGGCCAAGTCCGCCGGCGGGACGGCAAAAATAAAACGATTTGTCCGATTTGAAATCGGATAACAATGTGGTATAATAAGGCAACGGCAACGTTGCCTTTTTTGTTTGAAACGAGTTTTTGCAAAGGAACATCGATGAGTAATTGTCAGTATAAACGGATTTTGCTGAAACTGTCCGGCGAGACATTCTGCAAGCCCGGCGGCTTTGGGATTGAGGGCGAACCGCTGGAACGTATTGCCGAACGGATTATCCGGATCTGCAAGATAGGCCCGCAGGTAGCCATCGTAGTCGGGGGCGGCAACTTTCTGCGCGGGGCGAGTTTCTCGGTCAGCAGTCATATTCCTCGCACGACGGCGGATTACATGGGAATGCTGGCGACGGTGATGAATGCCTGCGCCCTGCAGGAGACGCTGGAAAAATTAGGCCAGCCGACGCGGGTATTGAGCGCTATCGAAGTATCGCAAATCTGCGAGCCCTTCATCCGGCGGCGCGCCATTCGGCATCTGGAAAAAGGACGGGTAACCATCCTGGCCGGCGGCACGGGCAATCCGTTCTTTTCGACTGATACCTGTGCAGCGCTGCGCGCATCGGAAATCGGAGCGGATTTAATGATTAAGGCGACCAAAGTCGATGGGGTTTATACCGATGACCCCAAAAAGAACCCCAACGCCAAAATGATAGAGGCAATGAGTTATCACGAGGTCTTGCAGCAGAATCTGAAAGTGATGGATCCGGCGGCGATTAGCCTGTGCTGGGAAAATCGGATACCGATAGTGGTGCTTAATATCTTTACCGAAGGCAACATCGGCCGAGCGCTTCGCGGCGAAAACATCGGGACCAAAATCAGTTAATCAAAGTATAAGGAAACACCATTCAAAATTGCGGAGTCAAGTATGTCAGCTAAGCAGATTATTGCACAGCATGAAAAAAACATGGAAAGAACACTGGATGTCTTAAAGAACGATTTTCGTTCGATTCGCACCGGCCGGGCGTCTGCGGGACTGGTGGACCATCTGATGGTGGACTACTACGGTACACCGACGCAGCTCAAGCAGTTGGCGACGATTGCGTGTCCGGAACCTGCGTCAATCGTAATTAAGCCCTTTGACGCCGGCTGCATCAAGGACATCGAAAAGGCCATCAAGGTTAGCGAACTAAGCCTTGCACCAATTATGGACGGCAAGATGATTCGCCTGAATATCCCGCCGCTGAGCGAAGAACGCCGCAAGCAGATTGTCAACCAGGTCAAGCAGCTCGGCGAAAAATCCAAAGTCAGCCTTCGCAATATCCGCCGCGACGCCATCAAGCAGATTGAAGATGAGGAAAAAGCCAAGCTCATTACCGAAGATGAGCGGGATAAAGGCAAAAAAGAGGTCGATGATTTGACCAAAAAATACACCGACCAGATTGACCAGACGATTAAATCCAAATCCGAAGAAATTATGAACAATTAGCTGCGGCGGCGGCAAGGCATCACGGCTTTGCCGTTTATGCCGGGCAACGAAAGGAGTCTTAACGATGGAAAAGCAAGGTTCCGTTGCGCAAAGTAATGCCAAACCCAAACGGTCAAAATTGAAATGGATTCTGCGCGGTCTTATTGTTCTGGTGGTTCTGCTGGTTTTGCTGATTGTAATGCTGCCGACGCTGTTGTCCACGCCGCCTGCCAAGTCCCTGCTGCTGGGTCAAATCAACAGCCGCATGACAGGGCAGGTGCAAATCGCGGATCTGTCGCTGGGCTGGCTGAGCGGCGTTCGCGCCCTGGGGCTTGTTTTTGAAGACCCGGGAAATGGCACATTAGTCAAAGTCCGCGAATTCCGCACAAAACCCCAATGGCTGTCTCTATTGAGCGGTCGTCTTTCATTTTTGTCAACGGTGGTGGACAGGCCGGAAGTGGAAATCATCATGCCCGCTTCGCCGGCCGGCAAAACGCCCTCGGATGGATCATCCAAGCCGACAACCGAAAAGACCGGCGGGGGTTTTGCGATGCCGCTGGACACACTGGCACTGGAAGTCAAAGACGGCCGCGCCATGTTCGCGATGGCCGATACCAAGCAGCGTGTCGAAATCAATAACATTACTACGACCGTGAACTTAAATCCGGCCGGACAACTTTCGACAGCGGTGATGAATCTGGCCGTGGCAGGCGTCTCCGGACAGGGAGATATTAAAGCCAATGCCCAGATTACACCCGGCCAGGGCTGGTCGATGGAAGGTGCTGGCGGACAAGTAGAGTTTGATATCGCCAATCTGAAACTGGAAGATTTGAAACCGCTACTGGAAATCGCCGGCAAGCCCATGGATATCGGCGGGACGGTGGATGGCAAGGGTCAAATCAAGATGACCAACGGCAAGCTGGAAGTCATTGACGCGGCGATGACAGTCGATAAGTTCCGCCATAAAACCGGCGACAAGCAGACGATGCTGGATATGCCGATCAAAATTAAGGCGCTGGCATCCCAGACGGATAAGGGTTTCCGGGTGGACAATCTGAATATCGACTCTTCGATATGCAAGGCGACCTGCCAGGGTGACATGGAAAAGATGGATTATCAGCTTGATGTGGACGATATCGCCAAGGCAATGGATGTCGCCTCCCCGTTTGTGGATTTGCAGGGCTTGAGTTTGGGCGGCGATTTGTCGGCCAAAGGGACAGTGCAGATGGCTAAGGATGTGATTGACGCATCCGGCACGATGGAGATCAAGCAGTTCGCAGCGGCCAAGGGACAGAAAAAAACCGGCTCATCGGTTGTGAAATTGGATTATGCCGTTCAGCATGACGGCGCAAAGAAAATACTCAACGGCTCATCGGTCAATCTGGCGATGGATGCCGGCACGGTGAACCTGAAGAATATCCGTTTGCCGCTGGGGCAATTTAACGCCGCCAGTGTATCGGTGGATGCGTCTGCAGCGCTGGATTTGCAAAAGACGCTGGCAATGGCCGCTGTGTTTGCTTCTGTTCCAGAGGATACGGCTATCAGCGGATTGCTGAAAAGTCAGGTATCGGTGTCGCCGGAGGCCGGCTCGATGCGGATACGCACGGATAAGACGACGATTGAAAAACTATCTATTACCAAAGCCAAAAACGCTCCGTTTGTGCAGGAATTGATGACCCTGACAGCCAATGTGCTGCTGAATCTGGATCAGAAGAAATACAACATTGAAAACTTTGATTTGCAGGGACAAAACGGCCAGACGGTGATTCGTGCCAAAGGCAATTTCGGCCAGACCATCCAGAAAGAAATCACCTCGATGCAGGGGGATTTCCAGGCGGATTACGACCTTGCCGCGATATCCGCAATGGCGGCTCCTGTGATGCCGGCGGATTTGAAGATTGCCGGCAAACGGTCGAATAGATTTACCTTTCAATCCGCTTATCCGACTGCACAGCCGGACAAGATGCTGGCCAACTTGAATGCGGATGGCGGATTTGGATTTGACCAGGCGGATTATATGGGCCTGCGTTTTGGGCCGACCCAGATGACTTTCAAGGCGGTCAAGGGGTTGGTGACGCTTGATATGCCCGCCGCAGATGTCAACGGCGGCAAGGTGCGTTTTGCGGGCAGCGCCGATTTTAACAAGACGCCTGCCGTGCTGGTAATCAAAGAGCCGATGCAGGTTGTCGAGAATGTTGCGATTAATGATGTGGTAACCAATCAATTGCTGAAGTTTTTGAATCCAGCATTTTCCAAAGGGACACAGGTCAAGGGTATAGCCAATCTGAATTGCCGCTCATTGTCCGTGCCGCTGGCGTCCGGACAAACCCAGACAATCCAGGTGGATGCCAATGTTGAGATAGCGGACATCGTGATGAATCCGGGCAATTTTTTGGGGCAGATTATCAGTTTTCTGGGCGGGCGAAGTCCGGTAGCGATGCGGCTGCGGCCAACGGATGTTCTAATTAAAGACAACTACATCCAGTACAAGAATATGCAGATTGATATCGAAGACAAGCCTTTGAATTTTCACGGTTCGATGGGCTTTGATAAGAAGATTGCGATGGATGTGGAACTGCCGTGGAAACTGTCGGGAGGCACAGTTAAATCCGACCAGCCGACAGCGACCGATCGGGTGGTTGTGCCGATTAAGGGGTCCGTGGACAGCCCCGATATCGACCTGAACAAACTGATTCAAAAACAGGCAGAAGGCCTGATTCAGCAGGAAATTCAAAAAGGGCTGCAGAAATTGTTTGACAAATAATCCCTCGTTAAGGAATAGTCAGATGGTCGGCAAAGAAACAGTAATCAAGTGGCTAAATCCGGTGAATTGGGCGGTCTTTTTGTTCTGGCAATTTCGTGTTTTCCGGTGGTGCATCCGGCTGCTGCATATCAACCGTTGCGGGACGCAGGCGGCGGCGCTGTCCTATCATACGATGTTCGGCATAGTACCGCTGGTCGTTGTGATGCTGATGGTTTTTCAGATGTTCCAGTCGCAGGAGCAGACCGCAAGCAAAGTGCGGGAGTTTCTCTATAAAGAGCTTCAACTTTCATCCATCACCATGTCGGAAGAAAGTACAGATTCATCGGGCGCCGCAAAGAGCATCTCGCTGACGGAAAAAATTGATGAATTGAGCAATAAATACATCGGTCGAATCAGCAAGGGCGCCATCAGTATTGTCGGAGGTCTGCTGGTTTTCTGGGCGGCGATCAATCTGATTGGTACTATCGAAAAGTCCTTTAACAGCATTTGGGGAATTACGCGCGGGCGGGATTTCTTTGAACGGATGATCAACTACTGGACGCTGCTAACGCTGGGGCCGCTGCTGCTGGGCGCCGGCATTTACATCAGCGCCAGCGGGGCATGGAAGCAGGCGGCAAGCATCAGCGTCTTGTCTGTCTTGTGGTCGTGGGTGCGGCCTGTGCTGCCGTTTGTCATCAGTTGGCTGGGTATTTTCGCCCTGTTTTTTGTGATGCCCAACACCAAAGTCAAGGTGGGAGCCGCTCTGTGGGGTTCCCTTGTTACAGCCGCATTGTGGACAGCGGCCAAGTTAGGCTTTGGGTTGTATGTGACCAAACTGATACCCTATCAGGCGATGTACGGCGTAATGGGCATTATCCCATTGGCGGTATTCTGGGTCTATATCATCTGGGTGATTCTGTTGTTTGGCCTGCAATTGACATACGCGACACAGAATCTCAAAACGCTTGATGAGGCTGAACAGGCTATCCAGCGGAAAAATCAGGGGCGTTTTGTGGTTTCCGAGCAGACGGTCTTTGCGATGATGGTCGATATCCTGTCGGCGTTTGAGAAGAAAGACCATCCGCCGGTGACGGTATCCCAAATCAGCGCCTCGCTGGATATCCCCTCGGATTTTGCCAGCCGCATCCTGGAACACATGGTCAAGGCAGGACTATTGTGCCGAACCAGCGACCCGATATCGGGTTATGTGCCATCGACGGATGGCGCCCATATTACACTGGCCGACATCTTCAAGGCGGTTGATGCGGCCAGTTTTACGCAGGTCGCTTCCGGCCGGAAATTGCAGACGGTCTTGGGTGAAATGCAGGGGTTGCTGGAACGCTACACATTAAAGGACATTCTGGACATAGAAAAGACCGAATCGTAGCCAGCACGGGGATAAAACCCAATGAAAACGGGTTCGTTTTGAAAAAACAGGAGAGAAACCACAGATTTCGCAGATTCCACAGATTTGAGATAGGATTTGTTTGTCAAAGAACAAAATGGGTTCGTTTTGCGAAAGTGCGTTTTTGGCGTAAAAAAGGGTTGCTTTGTAACAATTGGGTTCGTTTTGTAAAAAAAGTTCTTGGTTCTTTGTTCTTAGTTCATAAAAAGAGAGTATTTTGGACAGGATTAGTGTTAAATTAAAAGTTAAAAGTAAAAAATTAAAGGTGCAGATTAAAGGTTAAAAATCTCGGATTCTGGGTTCCAGAGGTTTTAGGTCTCCTTTCTAATGGGTCTGGATGCCCATTCTTACGGCTGTGTATTATACCAGAAATTGGTACTCAAGTAAAGGGCTGCTTGGGACACCTGTCGGATGAGAAGTTATTTTTCTTTTTTTATTGCAGCCAGCAAAATAAAGGGGTATTATGAACATAAGTTCATAATTGGAGTATTGTATAAGATATGCCAAGACCCTGTAAAAATCGCTGCGTTACTGGACAGCCAATATCGGTTATTTATAAGCCGGCCGGCATTCCAGCCTCATCCCTCGAATGGATTCAGCTTAATCTGGATGAATTTGAAACCGTACGCTTGATTGACCATTTGGGTCTGGAGCAGGAACAAGCCTCCATTGAGATGAAAGTATCTCGGCCTACAGTAACGCGGATTTACGCTTCTGCCCGAAAAAAAATCGCCGACGCTCTGGTTTTAGGCAAGGCGCTGCAAATTGACGGCGTAACGGTCAATCAGCAATTTACACCCCATCGTCCTGGACAAGGCAAAGGCCCGGGTTGCCGGCAGCACGGACACAGGTGGTCTGAACCGGAACAAAAATCGGAGCAATAAAATGAAAATTATCGTATGTTCACAGTCCAATACACCTGGTGCGACGATAGACAGCCGCTTTGGCAGAACGGCTTTCTGGGCGGTGTTTGATACCGAGTCCAAACAGTGGGCATTTTTGCCGAATGAGCAAAATCTGCAGGCCGCTCAGGGTGCTGGAATTCAAGCCGCACAATCCGCGCTGGATGCGGAAGCCAATGCGCTGATTGCGTGCAATGTGGGACCCAAGGCGATGGCGGTTTTGCTGGCAAACGAGATAGCGGTTTACCAGGCACAGCCGGGCATCACCGTAGAAAGTGCAGTTAAGGCTTTTGAGGCCGGACAGCTCAAACAAATACAGATCGCCAATGTCGAAGGACATTGGGTGTAATCCGAAAAGGAGTAACGATAATGAAGAAAGTTGGAATTATACGCTGCATGCAAACCGAGGATATGTGCCCCGGTACCACTGATTTTAAGGCGGCATCCGAAGGAAAATATGCCTTTGAAACGACCGGACCTGTTGAAATTACAGGATTTGTCAGTTGCGGGGGATGCCCTGGCAAACGGGCGATACCCAGAGCCAAGCTGCTGGTCAGTCGCGGAGCCCAGGCAATTGTGTTTGCCTCATGCATATCGAGAGGCAATCCCATCAGTTTCCCGTGCCCTCATTATAACCTTATGAAAGATGCCGTCATAAAGGCAGTCGGGCAGGACATCGAGATCATTGAATATACCCACTAATAATTCCAGATGATATGGAAATGAATCGACGTTGGCGAATTCGTATGATTTTTTTTGAAAGGATGATTGCAATGAAATGGAAAACAGAAGATGGCGGGTGGAACCCGTATCTTGCGGGATCCCTGGCCGGGCTGCTGGCAATTGCCTCAGCCCTTGCGACGACCAAACTGCTTGACAAAACCAGCTATCTGGGAGCATCCACTACATTTGTGCGGGCAGCCGGCCTTATTGAGCGAACCGCTGCCGCTGACCATGTGGCTTCCAACGAGTATTACACCAAAGAAAAGGTCCGTGTGGACTGGCAATTTATGATGGTTCTCGGCATTTTCTTTGGAGCGTTGATTTCTTCTTTGTCTGACAAGAGTTTCAAGCTGGAGGGGATTCCTCCCACATGGGAAAAACGATTTGGAATATCGGTCGGCAAAAGGGCGCTCTGGGCGATTATAGGCGGAGCCGTTGCAATGATGGGGGCTCGTATGGCCGACGGCTGCCCGAGCGGACACGGCTTGAGCGGAATGATGCAATTGTCCATCAGCGCCTTTGCGGCACTAGCGATGTTTTTTGGTATCGGCGTGTTGGTCGCCCATCTGGTTTACGGAAGGAGGTCCTCATGAATACCGAACAGTGGTTGGGATTGGTGACGGGCGCACTATTTGGACTTTTGCTGCAGAAAGGGCGAGTCCTTCGGTTTGACAAGCAGGTCGGCGCCATGCTTTTAAAGGATATGACGATATTTAAATTTATGCTTTCGGCGATTCTGGTCGGCATGGTTGGGATACTGCTGCTGTCGCAAATGGACATCATCAAAATATCACATAAGCCGATGAACGTGGGCGCGGTGCTGATAGGCGGCGGTTTATTCGGTATCGGCTGGGCGATTATGGGATTTTGTCCCGGAACTTCCATCGGTGCAATCGGCGAAGGCCGGTGGCACGCCGTGTTTGCCGTCATCGGCATGGTGGTGGGCGCCGCTCTGTACGCTGAACTTTACCCGTTCTTTAAATCCACGGTACTTGCGTGGAAAGACTTTGGGAAAATTGGATTGCCGGAAACGCTGGGGCTTTCCCCCTGGGTCATTGTTCCGGTGTTCTGGGCGGCCGTCATCGCGGTATTTGTCTGGTTTGAAAAGAAAAAACTGTAACATGCACTGTGTCTCGAATTGAATACCGACAAAAACAACCTATTTGAAAGGATCCAATTATGCAAGACCAAGAGTATCGAATGCCGTTAATCGGCGAAAAGGCGCCTTCGTTTGAAGCGGAAACCACTCAGGGGAAAATCAAATTTCCAGATGATTACCAGGGTAAATGGGTGATTTTCTTCTCCCACCCGGCGGACTTTACACCGGTCTGTACGACAGAGTTTATGACATTTGCATCGAAAGAAAAAGAATTTGAATCGCTCAATGCCAAGCTGCTCGGTCTTTCGATCGACAGCGGCTACAGCCATATCGCATGGCTGCGTACCATCAAGGAAAAAATCCAATACAAAGGAATGAAGGGAATTGAAATCAACTTTCCTGTTATCAGCGATTTGACTATGGAGGTATCCAAACGGTTTGGAATGCTTCAGCCGTCTGCAAGCACGACGCAGGCCGTGCGGGCGGTCTTTATTATGGACCCCAAAGCGATTGTGCGGGCGATTTTGTACTATCCTTTGAGCAATGGCCGCAATGTGGACGAGGTCATGCGGCTGCTGGTTGCGATGCAGCATTCCGACCAATACCAAATCGCCACGCCGGCCAATTGGCAGCCCGGCGATGATGTGATTATTCCGCCGCCAGGTTCCTGCGGAGTCGCCAAACAGCGGGTCGAACAGGCGCAGGCCGATGTCAAGGTGCTGGATTGGTTTATGTGTCTGAAAAAATGTCCGCACGGCAAATAAAACGCGGCGGATATCCGTTCACTTATTTTTGAAAGGGTCTAACAATGCCAGGTGGAAATGGAACAGGTCCGATGGGTAATGGTCCGATGACCGGACGCGGAATGGGCAACTGCGCAGGCTATGCGGGGGCCGGGCGGTTTGTGCGGGGCTGCGGGATGGGCTTTGGCGGACGCGGCTATCGCAATCGCTTTTGGAACAGCGTACCACAGCAGACGGCAGGCATATCGACGCAGCAGGAACTTGCGGAATTGAAACGACAGGCAGAATTGCTGCATAGCAGTCTTGACAACATCAACTGCCGTATCGAACAGATTGAAAAATCCAGCGCCGAATGAAAATTGCCATCACCAGCGGTAAAGGCGGCGTCGGTAAGACACTGGTTGCGGCGTGTCTGGCCGAAGCGATAGCCGACACGGAGCCGGTGTGCTTTGTGGATTGCGACGTTGAAGCCCCCAACGCACACTTGTTTTTGAAACCGCAGCAGGTCAAGTCCGCCGATGAGCATTTGCCATGCATCGAGGGATTTGACCCGCAGCGGTGCACCTTTTGCGGAAAGTGCGCCAAGGTGTGCTATTTTAATGCGCTGGCGGTCGGCAAAAAAACCGGGCTGGCGTTTGCCGAACTGTGCCGCTGGTGCGGGGCATGTACGGAAGTATGCCCCAATAACGCATTAATAGCTGGGCGGCGAAAAATTGGTACGACCTATTGCGGACAGTCCGGCGCGATTGAATTACACTGGGCGACTTTGGCCGCCGGCGCAGGCGGAATGACCGTGCGGCTGATCGACCAGTTAAAAGCCCGGGTTCAAAATGACCGGGCGGTTGTTTTGGATTCGCCGCCGGGAACAAGCTGTTCGGCGGTGCATACCATTCGACATGCAGACATCGTTATTTTAGCTGCCGATCCGACGCGATTTGGCGTCCATGATTTGAAACTGTCGGTTCGTCTGTGCCGGTCGATGGCGATTGAGCCGTTGATACTGATTAATCGGGTCCAACTGGGCGATGCGGCCTGGCTTCGAAGCTGGTGCAAGGCCAATCAATTGCAGACTATCGCCGAGCTGCCGGACAGCCGGCAGATTGGCTCGCTGTATTCGCAGGGCATTTTGCCGACGCATCATATACCTGAATTGAAACAGCAGTTTGGGGATATGGTCGAGCGGCTCAGACAGTTGCCGTTCAACCGGCCTGTCGGCGCTGCGCCGGATATACTGACGGCGTGGCAGCAGGCCGTCGCAGTGCATTCTGAACCCCGAACACCGGCAGTGGAATCATCAAATTCAGCGTCGGAGATCGTCGTTATCAGCGGTAAAGGCGGCACCGGCAAGACATCCCTTTGTGCCTGCTTTGCTCAATTGGCAAACAATACCGCTGCTGATTGCGATGTAGATGCGTCGGATATGCATTTACTGCTGTCGCCGGAGATGCTGGACAGCAAAATCTTTGGCGGCGGGCGGGTGATGAAAATCGATCCGGCGGCGTGTACCAATTGCGGGCGGTGCGTTGAGGCCTGTCGATGGCACGCCATCACAACAATAAATGGACACGCATCTATTGCCCAGCGGGACTGTGAAGGCTGCGGAATGTGTGTTTTGGTCTGTCCGGCGGGTGCAATTTCATCCGAGGCGACCGAAGATGGAATGCTGTACTGGTCCCAGACACGATTTGGCACAATGAGCCATGCGATGCTGGAACCGGGCAAGGAAAATTCGGGCAAACTGGTTACCGCCGTCCGCAAGCAGGCGGTATCATACCAGAGTCGAGATGACGAAGGCAAATGGATTCTATTGGATGGCTCTCCCGGTACGGGATGTCCGGTGATTGCATCGATTGGAGGCGTTCAGGCGGCGGTCATTGTAACCGAACCGACCGTATCCGGGCTGCATGATTTGGAGCGAATTCTGGAATTGACCGATCATTTTCATACTCTCACGGGAATCATTATCAACAAAACAGATTTGAACGAGGCTATGACGCACAAAATTAAAATGACTGCCGCCGAACGAAAAACGGTTATCCTTGGCACACTGCCGTATCATACGGCGTTTGTGGATGCTCAGCAGGCGGGACAAACCATTTTGGAATATCAGCCCGGCAGCGTGCTGGCTGAACAGATACATACGATATGGAAACAAATTCAATTATTGACAGGATGCAAATAAACCATGAGTGATTTACAACAGACCGCCGAACATGGCCATCCGCAGGCGGATATGCGGAAATTACACCAAAATATGGCACAGATTAAAAACAAGATTCTCGTGCTTTCCGGCAAAGGCGGCGTCGGCAAAAGCACGATTGCCGTCAATTTGGCGATGGAACTGGCGCGGCAAGGCGCCCAGGTCGGACTTTTGGATGTGGACCTTCACGGGCCGAGCATTCCGCGGATGACGGGGCTTGCCCAGCAGAAGTGCTTCGGGATGGAAGACCAGATTCTGCCGCTGCCTGTTTTGGACAACCTGAAGGTCATGTCGGTTGCGTTTTTGATTGCCGACGACGTCCAGGCGGTTATCTGGCGAGGCCCGATGAAATACGCCGTGATTCAGAAGCTGCTTGCCGATACGATCTGGGGCGACCTGGATTATTTGATTATTGACGCGCCTCCCGGCACAGGCGATGAACCGCTCAGCGCCGCCCAGATGGTCGGCAAAAACGCCGCGGCGGTAATCGTAACAACTCCGCAAAAAGTGGCCATCGAGGATGTTCGCCGCTGCATCACATTTTGCCAGCAGGTTCAGCTTCCAATTCTGGGGATTGTGGAAAATATGGCGACACTCTTATGTCCGCATTGCAATACGGAAATCCGTTTATTCAGCGAACAATCGGGCGGGCGTGAGCTTGCCGGGGAAACCGGCCTGGAATTGCTGGGCAGTCTGCCTCTGGAGCCGGAAATCGCCAAAAGCGCCGACGCCGGGCTTGCCATCGGAGATTGTTCCGTGCCGCAGCATATTACTCTTGAATTGGATAAAATTATCAACCGATTAAAAGACAAATTGAAACCGAATTTAAACCAAGGAGAATCAAAACCTATGAAAATCGCTATTCCTACAGCCAAGGGGCAATTGTGCATGCATTTTGGACACTGTGAGCAGTTTGCCATTTTAACCATCGATTCACAAACCAAAAAAGTTACGGTAAAAGAGATGCTCACGCCGCCGCCGCATGAGCCGGGCGTATTGCCGAAGTGGATTGCTGAACAGGGCGTTCATGTGGTCATTGCCGGCGGAATGGGGCAGCGCGCCCAGCAGCTTTTTGAACAGCACGGTATCAACGTTGTTGCCGGAGCACAGGCCGACAGCCCGGAAAATCTGGCGGCAGCGTACCTGAATAACACCCTGCAAACCGGCGCCAATGCCTGTGACCATTGAGCAGACAGTGATGGAGCCCAAAATCCGAATTACGATTTTAACCGACAATACCGCCACAGCGCCGGAACTCCTGACCGAACATGGCTTGTCGATGTGGATTGAGTACGGCGATAAGCGGATAGTGTGGGATACGGGACAAAGCGATATGGTGTGCGCCAATGCACGGACATTGGGCATTGATCTGGCTTTGGCGGAGTTGGTTGCGATTAGTCATGGGCATTATGACCACACTGGCGGGCTGTCGGCGGTTTTGGGGATCGCCCAAAAGGCAGACGTATATCTCCACCCCGACGCGGTTTTGACTCGGTACAGCCGAAAGCAGTCTGTTCGTCCGGTGGGGATGCCGGAGGCGGCGGTTTTGTCTTTAAAAACACGGACAGTTCACTGGGTTAAATCCTGGACGCAAATTGACAAGGGGATATTTTTAACAGGCGTCATCCCGCGTAAGAACACTTTTGAGGATACGGGCGGTGCATTTTATCTGGATGCCGAATGCCGCATACCGGACACGATACCCGACGACCAGGCGCTGGTGCTGGAATCACAAAACGGTTTAGTCGTGATACTGGGATGCGCTCACGCCGGAGTGGTCAATACGCTGGAGCATATCCACAACAAGACCGGCTGCACTAATATTTTCGCCATCATCGGCGGGATGCATCTGGCCAATGCCGGCGAAGTAAGATTGAATTACACCCTTGAGGCATTCAGAAAATTCGACGTTCAAAAATTAATTCCTTTGCATTGTACCGGTCAAACGGCTTGCGATTATTTTAAGGAGAACTTAAAAAAGGGGCAGACTTTGGCGGACTCCCCCACACACACTTTTGGGCTGTGAATATCCGGCTGTCAAAGGGATAAAATCTGTTTGCAGCGGGGGCAGCGGACTTTGTCGGTGTTGAGATTGGGAGGGAGTTTTAATTTGACACCGCAGGGGCAGGTGAGGAATTCAAATCCGTTGACTTTTCGCATCAAATCACCGGTCTGGTGGGTTTGTTCGGCCGGACTGGGGGACTCAACACCGCCGGCATCACCCTGTCGGACAGGGACTTTATCTGTTTGTTTTCGGATGGAGTTTGGCAGGATTGCATTGCCCAATCCGACCGACCGATAGGCATTTTGATAACTTTCAAAACCGGCGTCGCCTGCCATCGTGCGTAAAATCCGTATGCGGTCTTGTATCGGCGGGTGTGTGCTGAACAGGGTGACCGCCCGAAAATCCCGAAATGGATTGGCGATGTACATCGGCGCGGTCGCCATATTTGCCGTGGCGACAGATTGTTTAGCGCCGGCGATTTTCTCCAACGCCCCGGCCAACCCCTGCGGGTAGCGGGTCAGACGGACGGCGCCGGCATCGGCAAGATATTCCCGACGGCGGGACAGGGCAAAGTAAAGCAGTTGGGCAAAAATCGGCGCCAAAATCGCCAGAACAATCGCCAGCAGCAAAAACAGCCCCGCGCCGGAATTTTTGCTTGAGCCGGAATAACGCCGCGATGACATCGAGCCAAAGCGTGTGCTGTGCATCATCACACGGCTGAGCAATATCACGCTGCCGAGCATCACACTGGCAAGGGTTACGAATAAAATATCCCGATGCACGATGTGGCTGACCTCGTGAGCGATAACGCCCTGCAATTCATCGCGGTTGAGTTTGGTTAGCAGACCGGCGGTTACGGCGACGGAGGCGTTTTGCGGATTGCGTCCGGTCGCAAAGGCGTTGGGCGACGGGTCGTTGATGATATAGACTTTGGGCATCGCGGGCAGGTTGGCGGCGATTTTCATCTCCTCGACGATATTGAACAGCGTCGGATGCACATCCGAATTGACCTCGACCGCACCGCTGGAAGCCAGCAGGAGTTTGTCGCCGGACGAAAAACTAACCAGCGTCAGCACCATCCAGACGCCGGCGGCGGCAAGCATCCCGACAGGCGCCCCCTGCCCGCCGGCAAACGCCAGACCGATAGCGCCGCCCACACCTACCAGCAGCAACGCCATGACAATCAGCAGCAGCACCGAATTGCGTTTATTGACTTGTATCTGTTCCCACATCGCTGTACGAAGCCTTTACTAAAAGCGGCCTGCAACCGTAAAAAAAATCCGAATTTTGAATTTCGAAATCCGAAACAATTTCAAATGACAAAAAAACAAGGCACCAAAACAAATCATAATGCTTCACAATGTACTTACTGGGTTCATCTGTCATCGTTTGCATTGCCATTAAAATTTGACCTGGGGATTTTGACGCTGGGCTTTGTCATCCACTTCAAAAAATTCGCGTTTGGTGAAGTTGAACATTCCAGCCACGATATTCGATGGGAACATCTGCAGCTTGTTGTGGTACACCAGCACTGAGTCGTTGTATGCCTGGCGGGCGAAGGCGATTTTGTTTTCGGTGCTGGTCAGGGCTTCCTGCAACGACAGAAAATTCTGGTCGGCCTTGAGCTGCGGATAATTTTCGACGACGACTAAGAATTTGCTGATCGCCTCGGTCAATGCCCCATCGGCACGGGCAGCCTCGCCGACGGATTTAGCGCCCATCGCCTGACTGCGGGCATTGGTAATCGCCTCGAAGGTCTGGCGTTCGTGTTGCATATAGCCCTTGGCGGTTTCGACCAGATTTGGAATCAGGTCATAGCGGCGTTTGAGGTGCACATCGATTTGCGACCAGGCGTTGTCCGTCTGGTTGCGGCCAGCCACCAAGCCGTTATAAATCCCGATGACCGCAAATACCAGCACAAGCGGAACAGCCAACATTAGCAATATGAGTCCAATCATTTTTTTGCCCTTTCTATATCAGTGATTTATTGGGGTGGAAGAATCTGTATCCAGCCCAAACAGGCCGGCAAGTGATGCTTTGATTTTTGGGTGTTTTTCCAGTGGAGCCGTTTGGAGGATATGCTGCAATTCGTTTTTGTCGAACCACAAGCCGTGCCCAGCCGGACAGCAGTCGATACAGACCGGCGGCGTTTGTTTGTCGGCGATGATTTTGCGCATGACTTTGCCGCAGATTGGACATTTGCGAGCCGGCTCATTGAGTTCGGATGGGGTTTTTGCGTGATCACAGGATACCAGGATGGACTGCTCGGATAGCAGCTCCAGTTCGCCGGCATCCAGCCAGATTCCCTCACACGAGATGCACAGGTCAATCTCGACCTCGTTAAACTCGGCGGTGAACATTGCTTGTTGACAAATTGGACAATCCATTCAGCTTCCTTTCAAGGCACTATCGTAACGCAGACTGCCGCTGTTGTCAAGAGCAGAAAAATCAGCCGCCCAGCAGCCGGCCAGTCTGATAAACCATCAGCGTCAGTGTGTATGCCAGCACCGTGAGCATCGTATATTGCAACACAGCCCACTTCCATGCCCCACTTTCTTTGGCGGTGATTGCCACCGTCGCCACGCACGGCATTCCAATCAGGCAAAACAGCATAATGCAAAAACCCGTCAGCGGTGAATACTCTTTTTGCAGCCGGGCTTCCAGGCTGCCGGTATCCTGCGAATCGCCCAGCGAAAACACAATACCCAATTGCGTAACGAACACTTCTTTGGCAACGGCGGCGCCAACCATCGATGTGCCGATGCGCCAGTCAAAACCCAGCGGCCGAATCGCCGGCTCAATCCATCGCCCCGCCCTGCCGACCAGCGATTGCTCCAAAGATACCTGACGAAGCTGCGGCTCACTGAGTCCGGCGATAGCCTGTTCGGACGGCTTGGGATAGGTCGCCGCAGCCCACAGCACAATCGACAGCCCCAGAATCACCGTGCCGGCTTTTTGCAGATACATCTTGCCGCGGTCCCAGGTATGCAGCGCCAGACTTTTGGCCGACGGCATCCGGTACGGCGGCAGCTCCATCACAAACGGCATCGTCTGACCGCGAAACAATGTCTTTCGAAGCAGCCGCGCCGCTACAACAGCAATCACAATGCCAATCATATAAATCAGCCACATCATCGGCCCCCGCCAGATGGGAGCAAAAAACGCCGGAATAATCAGCGAATAAATCGTAATCCGCGCCCCGCAGCTCATCAGCGGAATAATCATCATGGTCGTCAGCCGGTCGCGGCGGTTTTCCAGAATGCGCGTCGCCATAATCGCCGGCACCGAACAGCCGAAGCCAATCAGCATCGGGATAAAACTCTTGCCGTGCAGCCCGATGCGGTGCATGATGCGATCCATTAAGAATGCCGCCCGGGCCATATAGCCGGTGTCTTCCAAAATCGCGATGCCCAAAAACAGCAGCAGAATGTTCGGCAAAAAGACAATGACCGAGCCGACGCCGCCTATAATCCCATCAATAACCAGCGACCGAAAATCAGCAGACAGGCCGGCAGGCCAACCCTCAGCCAGCCATGATGAAAGCCAGCCGAACAGGCTTTCCAGCCAGTCCATCGGAACCGCACCCAGCGTAAAGGTCAGATAAAACACCAGATACATCAATAGGGCAAAAATCGGCAATCCCCACACCGAATGCAACAGCACGGTATCAACCTGGTCGCTCCAATTGTGCCGGCTTTCGACGGTCGTGCGAATTGTCTCCTGACAGGCGCCGGAGATAAAACCATAGCGGTTTTCCGCGATGATGATATCCGGCTTTTCCGTAAAATGCTTTTGCAGTTCTGCCTGTACCTCCGCGACGGCGGCGGCAACCGCCTGGCTGGACTGCAAATCGGTAATCTCTTGATCCTGCTCAAGCAGCTTGGTCGCAATCCATCGCTTGCCGAACCGTCGGCAATGCTCGTCCGGCGTAAGATGCGCGGCAATCTTTTCGATCGCCGATTCAATGTGCGGATTGTAGCGAACCTGTACCCGCCGCGGAGTAAAATTCTCCGACACCTGGATTGCCGCCCGCAGGAGGTCATCGGTTCCCTTGCCCTGCCGGCCGACCGTCTGTACAATCGGAACATCCAGCAGCAGACTCAATGTCGGCAGGTCAAAACGCAGTCCCTGCGCTGCGGCCATATCCGACATATTAAACGCCAGCACCAGCGGCAGACCCATCTCCATCAACTGCACCGCCAGATACAGATTGCGCTCCGGATTGGAGCTGTCCACAATATCCACAATCACATCGGGCTTTTGCTCAAAAATGAACTTCCGCGTTACCAATTCCTCGGCGGAAAATGCCGACAGACTGTAAATCCCCGGCAAATCCACAACCTGAATCTTGCGGCCTTCAAAACGACACAACCCGTGGACTGTCTCTACCGTAACGCCAGGGTAGTTGGCGACATGCTGACGAGCGCCGGTCAAGGCGTTAAATATCGAGGTCTTTCCTGCGTTGGGATTGCCGGTCAGGGCGATAGTTAATTTCTTTTCCATTGTATTGGAGTTAGGCACGCCTAACTTTTGTCCTAAAAAAATTATTGTACTTTGATTTTTTGTGATATGCCGCGTCCCAGAACCAGCCGAACGCCCTTGACGCCGATGACTACCTGTCCCTGAAAATCATTACGGATTATCTCGATTGGCTGGTCCGTCAAAAGCCCCATCGACGCAAGCCGGTTTTTCAAACTTTGGCCGGCATCTACCTGCTGAATATGCACCACACTGCCGGGCTTTGCCTGACTAAGCCATTTTGAGTTATTTCCGCCAAGTTCTGTCTTTAATCCAGCTTTCATTATGTACATTGCCTATCTGAATAGAATTTTTGAAACTGGGAGCGATGCTTTGGCTGGCCGGCCTTTTTCTGCGAAACAAAAGCGATGTAGTCCATCAGCCTGCCGACGACCTGCTGTCCGAGGGCGTGTTCGGCCTTGCAGGCGGATTCTTTAGCCAATTGCTCATCCAGACCCAATATATCCATAAAAAAGGATTCCAGAACCGTATGCCGGCCGGCCACACGGCTTGCAGCAGCCTGCCCTTTTTCTGTTAACGTTATGTAGCCGTAGGGTTTATAATCAATCAACCCCTTTTGGCACAGCGACCGCAAAGCGCCGGTAACAGAGGCCCGCGACACAGACAGCCGGCCCGCAATATCTTTGCTGCGGGCAATCCCGCCGGATTTGCACAGCTCAAATATCGCCTCCAAGTAATCTTCCAAAGAGGCGCTCAATGCGTCTTTTACTTTGTGCATTTTGCTTTCCATAACTTAGCCAAATCTAATATAGTTAGTTCCGGCTAACTTTGCAAGCAATTCTTTTTATTTTTTTTACCCTGAATAATACACCCAACATTGATTTTGACAGGTTGCATTATTTTTTATAAAATACCTGAATTATAGAAAAAAACGGTGTATTTCAACCATTTCGATGGGACATGTCGGTTGTCATGACTTTAGATAAAAAAACAGGGTTTGGGCAAAGTTATGCCATGCTGCTCAAAGGCAAGGGGTGGCGGCTGTGCGGCATCTTTATCGTTTATTTAATCAAACACTCGCCGGCCCTTGCACTGCCTATCGTAACGGCTGCGATGATCGACCTGGCAGTGGACACGCAGGATTCCCGCCGATTTTCCAAACTGCTGCTTTATTTTGTTCTGATGATGATACTGGCAGTCCAGAATATCCCGACGCACACCCTTTATGCCCGTATGCTCAGCAGCATGATGCGCGGCGTCAGCCAGCAGTTGAGGCAGGACTTGTGCCGGCAATTGCAGCGGCTTTCGCTATTGTATCATCATCGCTCCAATATCGGAAAACTGCATGCCAAGGTGATTCGCGATATCGAGATAATCGAACAAACTCCACGGATTTTCAGCGAACAGATATTCAGTTTTATCTGCCAGGTTGCCACCTCTGTCGGAGTCATTGCCCTGCGAAAACCACAGGCGCTTTGGTTTTTTCTGCTGGGCGTGCCGATTGTCGTCATCCTTCGAAATCAATTTATCGAACCAATTACTCGCAGCGCCAAAACCTATCGCCAATCATTTGAAACCATGACATCGTCGCTCAACGATATGCTCAATATGATTCCCATTACCCGCGCGCATGGGCTTGAGGAATACCATGTCCGGCAGGTGGATTCAAAAATTGACGCCGTTTTCAAAAAGGGATTGCATTTTGATACGATTTCGGCGATTTTCGGTTCGAGCGCCTGGGTGGTAATGACGGCGGTTCATGTTATTTTCATTGCCGGCTCAGTCTATGCCAGCATGAAAGGGTATATCACCGTCGGTGATATTGTCCTGTTTAACTCCATGTTTCTTGTCCTGACCGGCCAGATGGTTATGCTGCTCAATACGCTGCCCCAATTGAGCCAGGCACGCGAATCCATCGTCTCGGTGCACGAGGTCCTCAATTCCCCCGACCTGGAAGAAAACAGCGGCAAAAAGCCCTTTGATGCCATCGAGGGGCGGTTCGAGTTTGTCGGCGTGCATTACCGCTACCCCGATACGGCTCAACATGCACTGGTGGATTTCAATCTTGAGGTTCCCGCCGGCCAATCGATCGCCTTAATCGGACCAAGCGGCTCCGGAAAATCGACCGTATTGTCGATGGTTCTCGGATTTATCCGACCCAACAGCGGTATCATCCGCATCGACGGCGTGGATATTATGGAGATGGATTTGAGAACCTACCGCAGACATGTGGGGGTCGTTACCCAGGACAGCATCTTTTTTTCCGGGACAGTTTTTGAGAATGTCGCCTACGGCCAAAAGGATATTCAGGAAACGGCCGTCATCGACGCCCTCAAAGCCGCCGATGCGTATGACTTCGTACAGGCGTTGCCCGATGGGCTTTGTACCCACATGGGTTCAGATGGACTCAAATTTTCCGGCGGGCAAATGCAGCGGCTGGCCATCGCCCGGGCGATTGTCCGAAATCCCAAAGTCCTGATTCTCGATGAGGCAACCAGTTCACTGGACAGCGAATCGGAAAAGAAAATTCAGCTTGCGATGGATCGCCTGATGAAAAACCGCACCACCTTTGTCGTTGCCCACCGCATTTCAACAATTCAAAATGTCGATCGAATTATAATCCTCGACCAAGGCAGGATAGTCCATCAGGGCGCCCCCGCCCAGCTTCTTGAAGGCGACAATCTGTATTCACGAGCCATGCGCCACGCCCGAAGCATGTCCCCTTTACCCAAACCGGCTAAGCTGTGTGATTCAAATTAAACACAAGACCGCATGGCCGTGATTTGGGCGGATAAAGAAAAAGCGGAGAGGGAGGGATTCGAACCCTCGGTACGCTTACGCGCACACTGGTTTTCGAAACCAGCTCGATCAGCCGCTCCGACACCTCTCCAATTGCTTATTTCGCTCGCACTTAGAAATCTGCTATAAAAGCCGGACAACCGGGATATAACCTTGACGACGGCCAAATCGGAATTATAATCTTCCCGTATGGTTGTTTTGCTGTCTCAATCGCGGTACGTCTATAAATATGCCGCTGTGCCGCAGCGCAGCAAAAAGACCGCAATCAGCATTCCGGCGAATTCTACATGCCGCCGGGCAAGACTGCAAGAAAATTAGGGAAAGATTTTCGGTGATCGGATACTGAACATAGGATGGCATAAAACAGGAGACTAATATGGATTTGAAGCACTATTTTGACCAGCACGAGGGGGTTGGCGTCCTGGCGACATGCGATCCCGCGTCGATGGTGGATGCGGCACTCTACTGCAAACCGCTGGTCGTCGATGACAATTCTGTGGCGTTTGTGATGCGGCAGCGGCTTAGCCACCAAAATCTTAAAGCAAATCTGCAAGCGGCGTATTTATTCCTCGAAAAAGGGACAGAGTACAAGGGGATTCGTCTGTATTTGACTATGACCCACGAGGAAATCAACCAGACAGTCGTCGAACAGATGCGCAAAAAACAGCCCTGGATCTGCCCGGCTGGCGATGATTCGGAAAAATATCTGGTCTTTTTTACGGTAGATAGAGTCCGTTCATTATACGGCGACGAGACACTGTAAATGACTTTTTCAAATAGAGTTATCGATTTTCATACGCACGCCTTTCCCGATTCGATTGCCGATAAGGCGATGGCGGCATTGTGTGCCGGGTCTGAGGCGCCGGCATATCTGGACGGGCGGTTAGGTTCGCTTTTGGCGTCGATGGATAAGGCCGGCGTGGAAAAAAGCGTGGTTTGCAATATCGCCACGCGGCCTAAGCAGTTTGAGCCGATTTTCGAGTGGTGCAAGCAGGTCGCATCCGAGCGGATTGTGCCGCTGCCATCCTTTCACCCGGCCGATCCGGCGGCGGTCGAGCAGATATATCGCATTGCAGATGCAGGATTTAAGGGCATTAAGCTGCATCCGTATTATCAGGAATTCGCGCTCGATGAGCCGCGGATGGATCCGATGTATAAGGCTATCTCCGATAAGGGCTTACTGCTGGTTTGCCATACGGGTTTTGATATTGCGTATGACCGGTACGATGCGGCCGGCCCAAAACGCATTATCAGTGTTGTTAACCGCTTTCCGGCAATGAAGTTCATTGCGACACATCTGGGGGCGTGGGAACAGTGGGACCAGGTGCGCGAGTTGCTGCTTGGCAAGCCGATTTATATGGAATTATCGTACAGCATGGAGTATTTCGGGGCGGTAGGCGTGCGGGAGTTTCTGCTAAGCCATCCGGCAGAGTATGTCCTGTTTGGGACGGACAGCCCCTGGGCAGACCAGTCGGCGGCAATTAAAGCCATAGAAAGCCTCCAATTGCCCGAAAAAACGCTGCAATCCCTGCTTTATAGCAATGCGCAACGCCTTTTGGGATAAAAGGTTGTGTTTATTTATCGAAAAGTGGGGACAGGTACAACCTGGCTGTCGCCAGAACGTACCAGTCCCC
Organism: uncultured Pirellulales bacterium; assembly: GCA_964537635.1. Taxonomy (GTDB): domain Bacteria; phylum Planctomycetota; class Phycisphaerae; order Sedimentisphaerales; family Anaerohalosphaeraceae; genus Anaeroglomus. The sequence continues at coordinate 2,311 of CAZICJ010000017.1, read as the reverse complement.
GTTTTCCCTTATCTTCCTCTGTGGCAAGAAATCAGGTTGCACCGCGGGCTATTTTATGTCGTCCCCTGTGGGGACTTGGGGAAGCGGGGGAGCGTTTTTTTCCACGCCCTGGCGGGCGAGGCTATATCATATCGCCCGCTGCGCGGGCTGAGGGAGGGGGAAATTGAGAATTGAAGAAAGGGATTCTTCCACTTCGCTGCGCTGCGTGTCAGAATGACCCCCTGCCGGCTTCGCCGGACTCCCCCTTAAAAAGGAAAAAGGGGGAGAGCTTGGTTTTTTTGTTGTGTTACGGCGTGGTAGTATTTCTGTGAGCGGTTGGGCGAAAAAACCCATTTTCAGAAAAAAAATAGTTTTTTGACTAAAAAATCACCAAAATGAAAAAATTTTTTAACTAAAACCAATTTTTTACTTGACCTGCTGCCGCTGATTTGGTAATCTGGGAAAAGTGAATGGGTGGGTGATACCTGAACCCAATGTTATATACCTATGACCGGATATAGGATGTATTGCTGATGAAAAAATCAGAAAAAAGCACAAATCTGCTAAAGCCGTCCAATCTGAATGACGAAAGTCTACCTATTGTTTCCTCTTTGCGAGGGCAATGCGCCGTATAGCCATCGTATGAAAAACAGACGTCAAGCGTATTGGCGATAATCATATTTTGAAGTAACGTTTGTGTGTAGTGTGTGGTTAAGTTGATGTGTATGGTTAAATTGAGTTATTCAAACATTATTTTTTCAGAAAGGTTGGTGTGAGATGGCAAAAGTGTATTCTAAGATGTTTTTACTGTTGATGGCGGGCTTGTTGCTCGCTGGTGTTGCTTCGGCGTATGAACTCAGGCCCGGCGCGACAGCGCTTGTTACCCACAACATTGACGATGTCCTTCCCGTGTATGACCCGAACTTCCCGATTGACCCGAACACTGTTCGTGCTCTCAATTGCGGTTTGGGCTACTACTCGGGCAACCCGGTCGGTAATCCGTATTCCGGCGGGACATGGGGTGGTGGTATCGAAGGCGGCGGCAACCCGGATAGGGTCATCAATGGCGTTACCTTCTATGCCGATATGTGGAACATCAATGATGAGGGCAGAAACTGGAACAAAGATCCTCTTAACAGCCTTAGCGATGCGGCTGAGTTTGGCAGTACTGATGATTGGCGTTTCTTCCCGGAACGCGGCAACCTGTACACCACGCCAGTTTCGACCTACGGCAACAATGACGGCGGCATCTCTTGGTTAGCCAACTATGTTTCCGGCCATCAGGATAACTTTGCCAAAAATAAAAAGTGGCATGCTCCGTATGAAGGCAAACATGAATATAACACCGAAAATATGAGCTGGCTGACCGGTACAGATCCGGATTCGGTTGATAGCTTCAAGCAGGTACTCCGCAGAGCTGGCGCCCAGAATATCGGTGGTTATAACAGCACTACCAAGACGGGCGAACGCGATATAACGTATGAGATAGCCGTTGAGCCTTTTACCCGCTATAATGTCAAGGTGATTAACTACAAGCCTGAAACTGAGGGTACGGGCCTGCGTTATGAGGTTAACGGTACCGTCTTTGTCGATAAATTCAACACCAGAACCGATATCCCCGACGCTAACTTTATCGTCTTTTCGTATGACTTCCAGACTGCAACGGACGCTACTACGGCTGTTCTGAAAGCTGGACGTCGGACGGATGGCGGCGGCGGTTATCAGGGCGACAATATTGGCGATGTCAGTGCGATTATTATCACAAAGCTGGGTCCTGGCTATCTGACTCCGGTAGCTGATGCCGGTCCTTCAACATTCACATGGTTTAAACCGACCGCTTCGGTAACACTTGCGGGTTCCGTAACTGATGGAACGCCGCCGGTTACTACTCTGTGGACGGTGGATTCAGGTCCCGGCACGGTGACCTTTGGTGACGCTACCAGTCTTACGAGCACAGCCCAGTTCTCTGCGGTCGGAACATACACCCTCAGGCTTACCGCTACGGATTCAGGAAATCCGGTCCAGACCAACGAAGATACCGTTGAGGTTGTGGTGTATGCGGATGGCTGCGAGGCCACTAAGGGGCAAGGGTTTAACCTGAGCGTGTACGACTTCAACGAGGACTGCATTACCGGCCTGGCGGACTTCGCTCTGTTCGCTGCGGACTGGCTGCATAGCACCGCTCAGCAGTAAGAGTTACTTGTAAGAAAAACAGTTAATTAGTTCAAGCAAGCTGAGAGACCCTTGATTTCAAGGGTCTCTCTTTTTTTTGGCTTCATGAGGTTGTCCCCATGCGTTGGACAGAAACACCTTTGAGTTAAGGTGGAACTGT
>CAZICJ010000016.1:0-42127 GCA_964537635.1 uncultured Pirellulales bacterium | reverse complement strand
CAACCAGATTCAGCAGACCAATTCCAACATCAGCCAGATGGAAGACGGATTTTTATTGTCGCTGCCTGCCTGGGGCGTCAGCGCCCTGTGCATCGGCGCTGCGGCAGTTGCCGCGATGGCCGCCTATATTATCCTGTGGCCTGCGCTGCTGACCGCATCGACCATGTTCTATGCACTTATTCGATTGCTGTACCGAATTGTGCGCATCGCCGCACCGCAAAGTCAACTGGCACAGGGCTGCACCGCCATCGACGACCAGTCGGGACAATATGTGCGCAATCCTCATCGCCTACTGCCCGATGTCATCAAAGTTATCATCCTGCTCTTTCTTGGACTGGTTTTGCTGATGGTCGTTGTCTGGCAGTGGACTTCCGGCGGCAGCATTCTGCCAGACGCATAATTGCGAGTTTTTTAGACGGGAATGACAGGGTGAACAGAATTTTCCCGACTATAAAACAAGCTTTTCCTCATTTCAAACCAGTAAAGGCCTTTAAGGCAACACCGGCAATCTTTGCTTGCATTCTTTCTGGTTTTCGATACACTGACGCCCATAGACTGAATTGAGTTATTGTCAATGCCCGCAATCATCGAAAAACCGGATACCCTGCAAAAACTGCAAATCCTCAGCCAGGATGGCCAGTATGACTTGGCCTGCGCCTGTGCGACGGCAAAGGATGAACACCGCAAACGCAGCCCGGATGGCAGTTGGATTTATCCAGTCAGCCTGCCCAACGGCGGCTCCAGCGTATTGTTTAAGACACTGATTTCAAACGCCTGTTCGAGCGACTGCCGCTATTGCCCGCTTCGGCAGGAAAACGACTTACGGCGATGCACCCTGTCGGCGGATGAAACCGCGGCAGCATTTATGGATTACCTGAACGCCGGCCGGGTGTTTGGGCTGTTTCTCAGTTCCGGCGTCATCGGCACGCCCGACCGCACCATGGAGCGCCTGAACGCTATCGCCTCCATTCTCCGCAAAAAACACCGGTTTAGAGGCTATATTCATCTGAAAATCATCCCCGGCGCCAGTCCGGCGGCCATCGAGCAGGCGATTTCGCTATCCAGCGCCGTATCGCTGAACATCGAAACGCCCGGCGAGGAAAGCCTTCGTAAGTTGAGCCGCAAAAAAGACTTCCTCAAAGACATTGTCGAGCCAATCAAGCTTATCAGCCGGCTGACCGCCAAAGGTTCACGATTTGACCGAGTCAAACAGACTACCCAGTTTATCGTCGGGGCAGCCGAAGAAACCGACCGCCAGATTGTCCGGTATATGACCGGTCTTTATGACCGTCTGGGATTGAATAGGATATACTTCAGCGCCTACCAGCCGCAAGGCGGACAGGATTGCCTGCTGCCGGCGGCCAACCCCGACCCGCATCAGCGGCTCATGCGGGAACATCGACTGTATCAAGTGGATTTTCTGATGCGAAAATACGGTTTCAAGGATAGCGACATCGTATTTGACTCCGATGGGATATTGAGCCTCGAAAAAGACCCCAAAGAATTGTGGGCAACGGCACATCCGGAGTTCTTTCCGGTGCATATCAACAAAGCGGATAAATGGCAGTTATTGCGGGTGCCGGGGCTGGGACCAACAACCGTGCGGCGGATTCTGGAATGCCGAAAGTCATCCCGCATTACCCATCTTTGCCAAATCATCAAACGGGGAAAGCTTTCCGAAAAAGCGGCGCCCTACCTCGCCTTTTAGCATCTAATTTCCATAAAACGGTTGAAATTCTGCGTAAAGGTTATATGCTTGTACTGTAGATACGTTAAAGCCATTTTACGTGGAGAAAATATGTCAAAAGCAGATATTGCAGTCATTGGTCTGGCGGTCATGGGAGAGAACCTTATCCTGAATATGGAAAGCAAAGGCTTTACGGTCGCCTGCTACAACCGAACGGTTTCCAAAGTGGATGACTTTGTCAACGGCCGGGCAAAAGGCACAAAGATTATCGGCTGCCATTCGCCGGAAGAACTGGTTGCCAGCCTCAAATCCCCGCGCAAGGTGATGATGATGGTCAAGGCCGGAAAAGCCGTCGATGATTTTATCGAGCAGATGCTGCCGCTTTTGGACAATGGCGACATCCTGATTGACGGCGGCAACAGTCATTTCCCCGATACCATCCGTCGGACGGCGTATGTGGAAAGCAAAGGCAAACTCTACATTGGCACCGGCGTATCGGGCGGCGAAGAAGGCGCCCTGCGGGGACCTTCGATCATGCCCGGCGGCTCGCCCAAGGCGTGGAAATCCGTCAAGCCGATTTTTCAGAAAATCGCCGCCAAAACCGCCGACAACCAGCCCTGCTGCGACTGGGTGGGCGAAAACGGCGCCGGCCACTTCGTCAAGATGGTGCATAACGGCATCGAATACGGCGATATGCAGATGATATGCGAAACCTATCAGATGATGAAGGAAGGCCTCGGTATGACCAACGCCGAGATGCACAAGGCGTTTGCCGAATGGAACAAGGGCGAGTTGGATTCTTATCTAATCGAGATTACCCGCGATATTCTGGGCTATAAAGATGAAAACGGTAAAGAAGTCATCGACTTGATTTTAGACACCGCGGGTCAAAAAGGCACCGGCAAATGGACGGTCGTCGCCGCTCTGGATACCGGAATGCCGCTGACGCTGATTGGCGAAGCGGTCTTCTCGCGCTGCCTGTCGGCAGTCAAAGATGAACGCACCGCCGCAGCCAAAATCCTCAAAGGTCCCAAGCCGAAATTTGCCGGCAATAAGAAGGCGTTTGTCAAAGACCTGCGGGCGGCTCTCTATGCATCCAAGATTGTCAGCTACGCACAGGGGTATCAGCTTATGCGCGCCGCCGCCAAAGAATACAAGTGGAATCTGAACAACGGCGGCATTGCCCTGATGTGGCGCGGCGGCTGCATTATCCGCTCGGTCTTTCTGGGCAAAATCAAAGATGCCTTCGATAAGAACCCCGGCTTAGTCAATCTGCTGCTGGACCCGTTCTTCAAAAAGGCAATCGACAAGGCACAAAAGTCATGGCGCCGCGTCGTGATGACGGCCGTCGAGATGGGAATCCCCATGCCGGCCATCAGCGCCGCGCTGGCGTATTATGATGGTTACCGTCATGCCCGCCTGCCGGCCAATCTCTTGCAGGCACAGCGGGATTATTTCGGCGCCCACACCTACGAGCGGGTAGATAAACCGCGCGGCGAGTTTTTCCACACCAACTGGACGGGATGCGGCGGGAATACAGCGGCAACAACATACATCGTATAAGATGAATAACGTAAGACCGCCAACTCTTATTCCGGACATCGGCATCATCCCGCCCCACGGCTAATCCCAAATATGCCGCTTTCTATTTAAGGGATTTCCGGTATAATGCATCACAAAATGACCCGATTGGACTTTTGGAAAGATAACCGTTTTGGCGAATATGCGTGAACAGATTCAGGTTCTCAAAGAACGCGCCTTTTTGGTCGGCGCCCTGACCAAGGACAAAGATGGGCAGTACCTGGGCGATAATCTGGCCGAATTGATTGCTCTGGCACAGACGGCCGGGGCGATTGTCGTCGGCAGACTCCAGCAGAAACTCAACCGCATCAATCCGGCTACCTATATCGGCAAAGGCAAGGCAGAAGAATTGTGCGAGCGCGTCGTCAAGCACGGGGCTAATGTGGTCATCTTTGACAACGACCTGTCGCCGGCGCAAATCCGCGAACTGGAAAGTATCATCAAGGTCAAGGTCATCGACCGCAGCGAATTGATTCTGGATATCTTTGCCACCCGGGCCCAAACCAAACAGGCGCGGCTGCAGGTGGAACTGGCGCAGTTGGAATACACCTACCCGCGTCTGACGCGGATGTGGTCGCATTTGGACAGTGTTGCCGGCGCAGGCGGCGGCACAACGGCCGGGGCTGTCGGCGGCATCGGCACGCGCGGCACCGGTGAAAAACAGCTCGAAATCGACCGCCGGCTGGTCTCCAAACGCATCACCGAACTCAAACGCGAGCTGGCGGTTATCGACAAACGCAAAATCCGCGAAATCGCCGGACGCAAGGAGTTTTTCACCGCCTGCATCGTCGGCTATACCAACGCCGGCAAAAGCACGCTGATCAACGCGCTAACCGGCGCGGAGGTCTTTGTCGAAGACCGGCTGTTTGCCACGCTGGACACCCGCACCCGCCGCTGGCAGCTTGGGCCGGGCTTGGAAGTGCTGCTTAGCGACACCGTCGGGTTTGTCAGCAAACTGCCCCATCATTTAGTCGCTTCGTTTAAGGCGACGCTCGAAGAGGCCGTCCATGCCGACCTGCTGCTGCATGTAGTGGATGCCTCCAGCCCGGAAGTCTTTGACCAGGTTAAAAGCGTCCAGACGGTTCTCAAGGAAATCGGCTGCGACGGCAAAGCCATGCTGACAGTCTTAAACAAGTGCGATATCATTCACAATGTCAAGCTGTTCGAGACACTGCAAACCGTGTTTCCGGATGCGATTGCCATTTCAGCAAAAAGCGGGATGAATCTCGATAAACTGACCGCTCAGGTGAGCGAAAAGGTACACGGCGGCTTGAGCAGCGTGCGGATTGAACTATCGCCCAAGGATGGCAAAATCATCAGCTTTCTGCGAGCCAATGCCGCCGACTTATCCGAACACTTTACCGAAAACCAGATTGTTATTGAGGCCAATCTGACCAAAAACCAGATTATCCAGCTCCGCAAACTCGGCGCAACGCGATGCGAAATCCTGCGATAGCCGATAGAATAGCCGAATTGGAACAAAAACCGGCTGTTCTCTAACTTGCGGTTTGTCCCCAAAAAGATTACTGTTGTCCCAAATTGTCTTTTTTACGGGAATTTGTATGAAAAATCGCTGGCTGATTGCCGCAAGCGCCGTGGGAATCCATATTTCCATCGGCTCGGTCTATGCGTGGAGTATCTTTACGACCCCGATGATGACCCAGTTCGGCTGGACACTCGAAGAAGTAACCCGGACATTCAGTATCGCTATTTGTTTTCTCGGCTTGGCGGCGGCGTTTCTGGGACGATTGGTAGAACGCATCGGACCCAGCCGGTCCGGTATGCTTGCGGCGGGTCTCTTCTGCTGCGGACTTGTCTTATCCGGCGCTGCCTGTCAATACCGGCTGCTGTGGCTGCTTTATGCCGGCTATGGTATCTTGGGCGGCATCGGTATCGGCATCGGCTATGTTACGCCGATATCCACGCTGATTAAGTGGTTTCCCGACCGCAAGGGGCTTGCCACCGGCATCGCGATTATGGGCTTTGGGTTTGCTTCCGTTATTTTCCGTCTCATCGCGCCATCCATCCTGACTACACATGGGATTGCTGCGGTCTTCTATATTTTCAGCGTAATTTATTTTGTGTTGATTTTCGGCTCGTCGCTGTATATCGCCCCGCCGGCACAGTCCAACCTGGCAGGTCAAGCCAATGCCGCCGTAAAGAATAACGCCCCGTTGTCGCTGACGGCCGGACAAGCGGTCAAGTCCATTCGATTTTATTATCTGTGGGGGATGTTTTTTATCAATATCACCTGCGGCATTGCTCTTATTTCGGTGGCATCGCCGATGGCTCAGGATATTGCCAAGATGTCCAAGACCGCCGCCGCCACGCTGGTCGCCATTATCGGCATCTTTAACGGGCTGGGGCGATTCGGCTGGTCAAGCATCTCCGATTATATCGGCCGGCCAGCGCTGTGGCTGACATTCTTTGCAATACAAACAGCAGCCTTCTTTTTCCTCGGCGGCCTGCGTCAACCGCTTGCGCTGGAAATAGTGCTGTGCCTGATTATCACCTGCTACGGCGGGGGCTTTGCCTCCATGCCGGCCTTTATCAGTGACATCTTCGGACCTAAAAATGTCTCGGCGATTTTGGGGCTGATTCTGACGGCCTGGTCGGCGGCGGGCATCGCCGGACCGATCCTGATTGCATGGATTCGCGAATTTACCGGCTCGTATGCAAAGACCTTTTCCGTATTTTCCGCAATGCTGCTGGCCGGACTCATACTGGCATCCCTGCTGACACGGGAAATCAAAAAACGGATTCATCCGGCTCGTTGACAACTTAAAAGCGGGGACAGGTACAACCTGGCTGGCGCGAGAACGTACCAGTCCCCGCTTTTCTAAATACCCTGCTTTATTACGACGGGTCGTGATGGATTTTGACATTGCGGCGATAGGGCTGGTTGGGATGGCGGGCTTTGCAGTCGGCCAGCCACAGGCGGATGGCGTATCCAATTGCCGAAAAGCCGGCCAGGAAAAATATCGCAGCCGCCAGAAACGCGAATATATCCCGAAGCACAAAGACCAGCATGCCAAAGCCGATCAACATCAGTCCGCCCACAAAACTGCTCTTGATGATGGCGCTGGATATCGGCTCCATCGACGGCTTTGAGACAAAAAATCGAAACATAGCAATGGCTCCCTATCCAAACTATGAAGGCCAGGAGTCTTGCAGCTTTTTGGCAAGACCCCTGACCCGTTAAAATCGGTTTAGCCTTTCAAGACTTCGGCAATGGCGCTGCACAGCGGTTCCATATTGGTTTTGGTCATACCGGCGACATTGATGCGTCCGCCGCCGACAATATATATGCCGTATTTTTCTTTGAGGGTTTTGACCTGCTGGTCGTTGAGGCCGCTAAAGGAGAACATCCCGTATTGCGTGGTTAAAAACGAAAAGTCCTGTTTGACGCCTTTGGCTTTGAGCGTGGCGACGAACAGCTCGCGCATTTCCTTAATCCGCTGGCGTATCTGGGTGACTTCGCTGTCCCATTCCTTAGCCAGTGCCGGGTCGTTCATAATCGTCGTAACAATCGAGCCGCCGTGGCTTGGGGGATTGGAATAAATGACGCGAATAACCATCTTCAAGTGGCTAAACGCTTTGTCGGCGGCTTCCTGCGAGGCGGCTTTGATGGTGATAGCGCCGACGCGCTCATTGTACAGGCCGAAATTTTTGGAAAACGAACTGCAAACAACCATCTCCGGCAGCGCCGCGGCCAATGTCCGAACGCCTTCGGCGTCTTCCTGCAAACCGCGTCCGAGCCCCTGATAGGCAAAATCCACAAGGGCAAAGAGGTCTTTTTCCTTCATCAGGCCGGCAATCTGCTTCCACTGCTGGGTAGTCGGGTCGATACCGCTGGGGTTGTGGCAGCAGGCATGAAGCAGGACGATATCGCCGGCCGGCATTGCCGCAAGCGATGCCATCAGTCCGTCGAAATCCAGGCTGCGGGTTACCGCGTTGTAGTAGGCGTACTTGCCAACCTGGAAGCCGGCCGCCGCAAAGACGCCGTTGTGGTTAGGCCAGGTTGGGTCGCTGACCCACAGTTTGGCGGTGGGTTTGATTTTCTTGAGAAAATCGCCGGCTACCCGCAGGGCGCCGGTGCCGCCGGGTGTGTGAGCGGTCGCGGCGGAAAAGGCATTGCCCTTGCCGAAAATCAGTTCCTGGACGACCTTGCCGTAGGCGGGCGCACCGCTAATGGGCAGATAGTTTTTTGTCTTTTCGGTGTCTAAGATTATCTTTTCGGCCTTGCGGACGGAATTCATCACGGGCGTCGTGCCGGCTTCATCTTTGTAGACGCCGACGCCGAGATTGATTTTGTTGGGATTGGGGTCTTTATTGAACGCCTCGGTCAGCCCCAGAATGGGGTCGGCCGGCGCCATTTCCATTTTGTCAAACATTGTCAACTCTCCTGAACTTGGTTATTCTGCATTTTTGGTTCAAAACCCGCACGGTTATACCGCTTTTAGAATTATTACGCAAATAATTTATTGACCCTTGGCAACTGCCAAAACCCGCCGATTAGCCGGGGTGTTTGGATGCCACATAGACGACTTGGCTTGCCAGCAGGTTCGGCCACAGCGCAATGGCCCTGGTTTTGTATTCCCCCAGCGGGATTTTCTTTTCAACCCGGATATTGCGGCCGGCGCAAAACACATCAAAATCCTTGATGGACAAAAAGTGGATATTTGGCGAGTCGTACCACTGATACTGCAGCTCTTTGGTAACGGGCGCCCGGCCATTGAACAGCAAGCCCAGACGGCAAGCCCAGTGAGCAAAATTGGGAAAACTGACAATGACCCTTTTGCCAATGCGCAGCGACTCGTCAATGACTTTTTCGGGATGCAGCAGTGTCTGGACGGTCTTGGACACAATCACATAATCGAATGCGCCATCCGGATAATGCTCCAGCCCCCTGCCGATATCCCGATGAATAACCGACAAGCCCTGCCGAACACAGTGAACGACCAGGTTTTCATTGATTTCGACGCCTTCGGCCAATACACCCTTGTCGGCAATAAGACGCGACATCAGCTCGCCATGCTCGCAGCCCAAATCCAGGATGCGGCTGCCCGGCTCTATCAGTGATTCAATCAACTCATAGTCCACGCGTATCCGCTGTCCAGCAGCGGAAAGTTTGGGCTTCGAGCCGCCGGCCCATGCCGTTGCGATACAGCGGTTTCCGGTACGCACGCGATGCAGGGTGGAGTCCAGAAAGCCGGCAATCAACTGTTCCTGAGACGGGCAGTCCAGCAAAAACGCATCGTGGCCGTACGGCGAATCGATATTGCAATAACTCACATCCTTGCCGTTGGCGGCCAGCGCATGAACGATTTCCTCTGATTGGCGGGGTGTAAAGAGCCAGTCGCTGGTAAAACTGATAATCAAAAATCGGCTCTGTGTTTGCGCAAATGCCTCCCGCAGCGAACCGTATTCCCGATTCAGATCGAAATAGTCCATCGCCTTGGAAATATACAGATAACTGTTGGCGTCGAAACGCTCTACGAAACTCTGCCCCTGATAATCCAGATAGGTCTCTACGGAAAATTCGGAATTGAAGTCGTATTTGTAATCCTGCCCCGCCCGCAGATTGCGTCCGAATTTTTCGCGCATCGACTGCTCGGACAGATAGGTGATGTGGCCAATCATTCTGGCAATGCCCAATCCCCGTGCCGGCTGACCCTGTTCGTGGTACTGGCCATTTTGAAATGCGGGGTCTGCCAGAATGGCGTTTCGCCCCACCGCATCGAACGCAATCGATTGGGCATTGAGCCTGGCGGTACTGGCAATGCAAATGGCTCCATCCACCTTGCTTGGATAATCAATCGCCCATTGGAGAACGGCCATCCCGCCCATCGAGCCGCCGACAACGGCCAGCAGCCGCTCGATGCCGAGTTTGTCCAGCAGCAGCTTTTGTACCCTGACGATATCTTCTATCGTGATGATGGGAAATTCCAGACCGTAGGGTTTGCCTATCGCCGGATTGATTTCCGAAGGGCCTGTCGTGCCGCTGCAGCTTCCCAGATTGTTGGGACAGATGACAAAGTATTTATTTGTATCAATTGCCTTGCCCGGCCCGATGGCGATATCCCACCAGCCCGGCTTGCGGTCTTGGTCGCTGTTGTATCCGGCGGCGTGAGCATTGCCTGACAGCGCATGACATATCAACACCACATTGTCCTTGCTGTCTGCCAGTTGCCCATACGTTTCATAGGCCACATCAATCGGTCCCAGAGACTTGCCACAGCGAAGCCGCAACGGCGATTCGGCTTCCACAATGCGCATTTTTTGTGTCGTTACAATGCCTACTGAATTTGCCTGAGTATTTTCCATAGGGCGGCATTCTACATTGGAATCCGATTATTGTAAAGTTTGGATGTCGAAAACAAAGCCCAAAAAAACTACCGATTTCGATTAAAGATTTCCCTTAACATTTTTTTCATTTTAACATAATTCTTTATAATAAAAACACTTAAAAATGTAGATAAAATTTGTCGAATATAGGTATTTTTCCCTAATTTTCAGAAAATTTGCAGATTGTTATAAACAAAATTACACTTTGTGTGATATAATCGAGATGAGAAAGAAAAAGGAAGGGCTGCCGTGCGGCACACCCTTCCGGAGGGGAGAAAACTCTGCGTAATATAGTACGTTAGTACTGAGCGTATTGTGCGTCGTAGTTTTGTATTTGTCAATGCTTATTTTCATTTTTTTCTAAATAATTTTTAGCCATTTTCAAACAATTCCCAAAAAATAGCCCAAAAAAACCTATCTAAATTGCCAAATGCTCCTGTTTTCATCTAAAATCTTCGTTTTTACCGTAATAATACGGATACGCCCAATTTGACACAAATCCAGCTTGCTTTGACGAATTAGCCGTACAGGCGAATTCCGAACCCTCTGAATTAACAGGTGTTTGTGATATTCCTCATCACCCTTCCGGATTGCCGTTTAATTTTAAGTCTATTTGACGGCATTTTGATTTTTGGCTTGAAGCCCCTGATATTTCTGTTAGGATGCCGCTTTCCGACAGGCAAACCCCTTTGGGAGTCTATTGCCGAAAAGCTGGAGAGGTGTCCGAGCGGCTTAAGGAGCAGCCTTGGAAAGGCTGTGTAGGGTTTACTCTACCGTGGGTTCGAATCCCACCCTCTCCGATTTTTTTTTGTCCGCCAAAACAGGCTAATCCTTCCTGTATCCTGAGGCAATGCGTTCGTTGACCTGGTCATATCCCTGACGAGAAGGAATTTTATCAGACAATTCGATCTGGCCGCAAATCATTTTTGCCCCTTGGCCGGCCAGCCACAAATAGTGGTCTGTCGGCAATCCATCGTAGGTCAGGAATTTGCTTTTACCATTGGGCGGAGTGTTTGTAATCTTGTATATCTGCGTCCCCTCATCCAACTCGTCGAACATCGCCTGATATATCATCGTCGCCCCGCTATTGATGAAAGCGTGATACTGCGCCCACAGAAAAAGACCGTCCTTGCGCGAGATAAAGGCATTCGGGTTGCCGGTTAGATTATTCCATCCGAAACCAGGAAACGCCACCGGCATACATTCGAGACCATTTTTCCTGCACCACTTGATATCTTCGGCAAGCTCGGTCTGAGCATAATTCTTTGCCTCGTCAGCCGTCCTGAAGCGTCCCACCGTCCACGGCGAAAGAATGTCCGCTTTCTTATACAGTTCCAGCAGACGGCTGTCCTGCAAAGAATCTCGGCTCATGGTCCTCCAATATGTCGGCACGCCCAGCAATACGGTACAGCCGCCGTATTTCGGGTCATTTTTCAGAAAATCGATAAACCGCTCACAATCCTGCACGGTGTATTGCCTGTCGCGAAAACCCACCCCCCAGATGCCGACCACCGGCTTGCCGTTATGTCTCTGATACGCTGTATCCGCAGGGTCAACGGTAATTTTCATAATATCAACAAGGTATTTCCAGTCTCTGATCAGATTATCAATATAGTTGTCCGGCATGGATGTCAAGTCATAGACAATCGAATAGGTCCTGCCGTATTGATTGGCTCCCTGGCGGCACAGATTGAGAACGCGGTTATATCCTGTCCGGCTGAATTCGGCCTCCTGATCCCAGTCGATCGTTACCTCCATCGCAAACCGCTGAACAAAGGCACCGTCAATGCCATAGTCATGCATCCACTTAAAGTGACGAATCGTCGATTTTGGGTTGGCATTACTGTACACATGCGCCCTGCTGCCGTCGGAATGGAAAAATTTATGCGGCAGATATTTCTCATCCTGATCCATCTCTGACATATCCGGCCAGTATTCAATCCCGCAGTTGCCATCATGGAAATTGAGATCCCTGGCGCGGTAGTGAACCCACGGCAGACCCGTACCGTCGCCGGGGCATCGATACCAGCCCTGATAGCCGCACATCAGTTTTTGGTTGAGCGTCGATGCATCCACCCGCCGGACCTGCGTTCTGTCCAGCCGGGACAATGCCGCCCGATACAGCGTTTGGGCGTCGGGCAATTTCCCGCTTCGCTGTAAAGACTCTTTTTGGGCGATGTCGAGCATTTGCATCCAAAGTTTGAGCCTGTAAGGATGCAGGTCATCGGAGGCAACTGTGCCGAATTTGTTCCTAAATTCGTCAGAAGCCATCAGTTTGCGGCGAAGCGTGTCGGCGTTAACTTTTGCTTCCTGCAGCCAGGCGATTTGGTCTTCCATTTCTTTTTGCGACGGTTGTCTGCCTACCATTTCCAAATACGCCGCGCTGATCACCGCCCTGACTTCATAGTCTCCATATTCGTAAATGCGATAACCCATCTGGTCGGTTTTGCCGTGATTGCAACGGAGCAAATGCAGCAGGTGTCTTTTGCACGGCACGAATTCCTGTTGAAGACGGCTGTGGGCTACACGGTCAGGCGCAAAAAGAAACGGTCCGGGTTCATCAGGATAGTTTTCGTAAAACGGATGAAGTCCATCGCCGACGCCGGAATAGTTTGCGATGCTCTTGTTATCGTAAATCGTAAAATCCTCTACGCCGTTGACGGCCAATCCATAGCCGGCCGCCCCTCCGGCGATGGTGTTGCCGCAAACCGTTGCGCCCACCAGTGTCCTGGCCTGGGTCGATGGAACCCAAATGCCAGTTCCCATCGGTATGGATATATGGATGCGCGCACCGAATGAATCAATATAGTTGTTTTTGACTACGGTGCCTTGATAACTGAAATGGTTGGGATCCTTTAGCGGGTACAGGAAGCCGTCAACCATATTGATCCCGCCCAATGATTCACGGGATATGCACGCGATGACATTGTTTTCGGCAATCGAGCCCGGAGCGCCGTAGAATACGATCCCGACATCGGTCGGATCGATTATCAGGTTGTTGCGGATAATTGTTTTTTCTGCCGCGCAGGATACCGCATCTCCCCAGGCAAACGGCGTTTCGGACTTCTCTCGGCCATTGCCGCGAGGGTCCACACCAGCGCCGAGGAAGATGTTGCCCTCGACAAGTACATTGGTTGACCCCTCATGGACTTTTAGCGTTGACCAGGTTCGGGTACTCATAAAAACATTGCTCAGCACTTTTTGCCCTTTGGCGCCGAAGCCGCCGAAAAAGACCATAGGAGGCTGACCGCCGCCGCCGGTAATTTCTGTCTTGGCAACAGTGGAAAGAGAATACCGGTTGCCGTCAAGAATGACGTTTTCCAGGACGATATCATCTTTCTGGGCGCCATCCACAAGCAGCATCAAGCCTGGATCGGCAATTCGCAATGTCGCATAATCGGATATGCAGACGGCGTCCCGAGTTGATATTTTCTGATTGGAGAATTTATAGACCAAGGTCTTGGTAACCTCATAAATCCCTTTTTTCTCAAGCAGGAGATTCTTGCCGCTGTCCAGTACGGACTGGAGATTGCCGCCGGGAGATACCAATTCGGATGACAATGAAACCGGTTTGGCTGCGGGGGCGTTTTTACCCGCACATCCGACATTTATAAGCAGTAAAGCAAAAGATAATGCAAAAACAACCGTCAGTAAGCGTCGAAATTCCTTTTTCACCAATTCGCCTTTCGTTTCAATGTATATGACTTTTCCCTATATTGAGATTAAATATACCATGCAAATTCGCCGGCGTCGCGAGTCTATCACCCCTGCACCCATTTGACAACAAAATAATCATCCGAGAGCCGCACTGTGTGTGAGAATCTTTTCAGGGCGCTATTAGTTATTGTTCTTTGTGCTTTTTCCCAAAAGCCTCTGCAAGAGGCGTTGTGCTGTAGCCCCGCCTCGCCTATGAAGGCGGGGATTATAAGCAGTTATCTCGTTTCTCGAGCTCGCGCAGTGGGCGGCATAAAGAGGGTGCCTTGCTTTTATACAGCCCGCTGCGCGGGCTTAGGGACAGGGGGGCGTTTTCTCATATCCACGGGCTTACACCGCGTAGCTGCAACATATTGCCCTGCGGACTAAAATGACGTATCACTCAATTTGAAAAATAGTTACCACCGCCAAAAAAATCTCACATATACCGCGCCAACCGCACACGATGGTCAAGCGAGCCGGGCATCCGCCATTAAAACAGACTTATGCCACCATTTAGTAGATATTTCACTGTCCCACCCTGGGCACATACCCATAAAACCGTCAAAGGAGGCGCATTACTCCCAGGCAGATATCTGCAAACTATTTTTTAAAAATCGATTTTTTTGTTGAAAAATTACTGAAATCCCGTAAGATACCCCCTCATTTGTAGCTACACTTTGTCGTTTTATTGACCCGTAAATTGAAGATTGTTAAGGAACCATAATGAAGACCTCTACTGAAATGGTACAGCCGCTCATCAGCTGCCTTGGACCCAATGCAAAAACAGAACATTTTGAGCCGATTAAATCAACCAGCGATGGGCGATTTCAGATGGGTAGCGACGGCGTTAATTATCTATGCCGAACTGGCGATGGAAAGGTCGAGTTTGTATTTTTTACAGACCATGTGCTGGCGTATGTCAAATCTTCTATGGGTTATCCGGCCTATTACCCGATAAATCCGGTTGAAATAAAAACTCCCATTAAGGCAGTGCTGATGGATCTTGATGGCACCAGCGTACGGAGCGAAAATTTCTGGATATGGATTATCCAAATGACAACCGCTTCCTTGCTTGATAAACCCGAATTTGAACTTTGCAATGACGATATGCCATACGTATCCGGCCACAGCGTATCCGAACATCTTCAGTATTGCATCAAGAAATACTGCCCGGACAAATCGGTCGAACAGGCGCGAACATACTATTTTGAGCATACGCACCGGGAAATGAACGAAATTATGAACGGCCGCGGGAGAACAGACGCTTTTGTGCCAACGCCGGGACTCAAAGAGTTCTTGTACGCATTAAAAGCCAAAAAGATCAAAATAGGGCTGGTAACATCGGGTTTGTATGAAAAAGCCTGGCCGGAGATACTTTCCGCATTCAAAACGTTGAATATGGGCGACCCGAAGGACTTCTATGATGCGATTATTACCGCGGGATTCCCGCTTCGCAAGGGCGCGGCCGGCACGCTGGGTGAATTGTCGCCCAAACCCCACCCCTGGCTGTACGCAGAAGTTGCTCGCGTCGGATTGGGCATTGGGGTCCATGAAAACGGACATATCCTCGGCATTGAAGACAGCAGCGCAGGGGTTTGCTCCATCCGGCTTGCCAACATTCCCGTCATCGGCATCACGGAAGGCAATATCGAACAAAGCGGAACCCTGGGGCTTTGCCATCATTATTGTCATAATTTCAGTCAAATTCTTGACATTATTGGCGGCTAATACAACGACAATCAGCACCAAATACCAAAAAATATCTTTAACCGAAAAATAGGGATTGCGAGATGATCGAGAAAACAGAAAAAACAAAAACAAAGGCACAATGCCATTTCATTTCCAATACGCACTGGGACAGGGAGTGGCGTTTCTCCATGCAGCGAACCCGGCACATGCTGGTCTATATGATGGATATGCTGCTGGATATTTTTGAAAAAGAGCCGAACTTTAAGTCCTTCCACCTAGACTCACAGACGGTGCCGCTTCAGGACTATCTTGAAATACGGCCTGAGAAAAAAGAAACCGTCAGCCAGCTAATCAAAGACCGGAAACTGCTGGTGGGTCCCTGGTTCTGCCTGCCGGATGAATTTTCGGTTGGCGGAGAATCTCTGGTACGCAACCTGCTGCTCGGTCATAAGATTGCCAAGAGTATGGGCTATGTCAGCAAGACGGGGTATTCTCCGTTTGGCTGGGGACAGATTTCGCAGATGCCCCAAATCTATAAGAATTTTGGAATTGATTTTGCGGCATTCTATCGGGGCATCAGCACTGAGGCGGCGCCGAATTCCGAGTACATCTGGCAGGGTCCGGACGGCACCCGGATTGTGGCTTCGCGCTTAGCCATGCGGCCTCGCTACAATGTCTGGTATGTCATCCAGCGGCCGGCCTATTTTCAGCAAACCGATGAAAACAATCGTGTTATCCCGTGGTCATGCGGCAATGGGCCATTCAAATTTGTCGGCGAACAGTACAAGGATTTTGACGCCCAATACTCCCGCCCGAAATTCATCTATGACGCGACAACGATTCCGGCCAGAGCCAAACAAGCCATGGAGGAGCAGGACGCCGACTGGACGACCCCGCATCGATTTTGGTCGTGCGGCCACGATTCTTCCTGCCCGGACATTCGCGAAGTGCAGATGATTAAAGACTGCAGCAGAGCCCTTGAAGGCAAGGCAGATGTTTTCCACAGCACTTTTGAAGAGTTCCAGAAACAGGTACTTGAAAGCGTATCCAAAGACCTGCCTGTCTGCCAGGGCGAGATGCGATGCTATTCCGACTCTAAGGTAACAAGCCCGTTGTTCGGCTGGATTATTTCCGCCCGCATGGATGTCAAGATGGACAACTTCAAGACCGAACGCGAGCTGATGCAGTACGCCGAGCCGCTGGCGGTGTATGCCTCCATGCTGGGGGCGTCGCACCCGCAGGGTTTCCTGAACACCGCTTACAACTGGCTGCTGCAGAACCATGGACACGATTCGATCGGCGGATGCAGCCGCGGCATTATCAGCGATGATATGCTGTTTAGAACGCGTCAAAGCCGTGAAATTTCGGGCTGCGTCGCTGAACGGGCCATTCTGGATATTGCCGGTGCCATTGATTACACAGGACACGAAAAAGAGCAGATTGTGCTGTTTGTGTACAATCCGGCACCGTTTAAGCGTGATGAGGTCGCCACGGTGAATGTGGAAATTCCCCGGGAACTGAAATCCGGCTCCTTTGAAATCGTCGATGCAAAGGGGCAAAAGGCCGACATTCAGGTGCTGGGTTCTGACGATTCATTCCAGATTGTTCAGTCGCCCAATGATACAGCCAATACCTTCCTGACCAAACAATACCGTGCCAAAGTGGAAATGAAAGATATTCCGCCGGCCGGCTATAAACTGTATTTTGTCAGACCCATTCATAAAAACAACACCGTTCCGACCCGCCCTGCCACGATGCTGACGGGCGTCAATACGATGGAAAATGAGTATCTGCGGGTTGCCATTGAGGGTAATGGCACAATGACCGTCACCGACAAAATCACCGGCAAAGTCTTTGACCGCATGGGCTACTTCCGTGATACCGCCGAAGTCGGCGACCCCTGGCAGCACAAAGATGTGGAGGCCAAACAAGACTTCACGACCATCCATGAAAAAGCATCGGTCTGTTTGATTCGAGACGGCGGGCTGGAAGCCGCATTCAAGGTCTCTATTGATTGGCAGCTGCCCGAATGCCGTACCGCCGATGACAAGGCCCGCAGCAAAAACACGAAAACAGTCAAAATTGAAAGCGTTATCACGCTGCGCAAAGGACAAAAGTGGGTTGACATTGCCACGGAGGTTACCAATACCGTTGAAGACCATTATTTACAGGTCGCCTTCCCCAGCGGCATTGCTGCGGGGTCGGCTTTTGCCCAGGGTCAATTTGATGTTCTTGAACGCGGAGTTAAACTGCCCTACTCGGAAGCTTACCGGGAGCCGCCGCAGTCCGAACAGCCGATGAACTCCTTTATCGACATTACCGATGGTAAAAACGGCCTTGCCATTTTGAATGAAGGCATGAAGGCTTATGAGGCCACCGATCAGGACCAGCCGGAACTGCGGCTTACGCTGCTCCGCAGTTTCCCGCTGCGCATTTGCGTTACCCAGGAAATGACCGATTACAGCCAGATTGACAAAAGCTCACAGTGTCTGGGCAAGTACAAATTCCATTACGCCGTGATGCCGCATCAGGGCAATTGGGAAAAGGCCAATCTATGGAATGCCGCCGAGCAGTTCAATCTGCCGCTGGTCATCGGCCAAACTGCCCCGACCGGCAACGGCACTGAACCGATTGAAAAGTCGTTCCTTGAGATATCTGACGAACGCATCGCAGTCAGCGCCGTCAAGCAAAGCGAAAACGGCAAGGGCTGGGTTGTTCGCCTCTTCAATCCGGCTTCCAGCACGGTCAAAACCCAACTGCGCCTCAACGGCGGACATGCCCCTTCAGCCTCAAGCAGCCCTGTTGAACGGCTGCAAAGAGAGATGGCGGTGTCGGGAACTGGCAAGCAGCCATGGGCGGCGGCACGCATTGTGAATCTGGAAGAACTTCCGGAAAAAACGCTGGCATTAGACAGCAGCGGCTGGTGTCATGTTGAAATGACCCCCAAGAAAATAATGACGCTGGAATTTCTGGCGGTTTAGCGAAAGAGTACTTACTATACCAAAAACAGGGAGGCTGCAATGCACTTTTTAGGACATGTGGACTACATCATTATGGGCATTTATTTTGTATGCCTGGTGGGGTTGGGTCTCTATTTGAAAAAGAAAGCCTCGCAGGGGATTGAGGCCTATTTTCTGGGCGGACGGCAGTTGCCATGGTGGGCTCTTGGGATATCCGGCATGGCCAGTTTTCTGGACTTGACAGGAACGATGATTATCGTTTCGTTTTTATATATGATGGGGCCTCGCGGACTTTTTATCGAGTTCAGGGGAGGGGCTGTACTTGTTCTTGCCATCATGATGCTGTGGGCC
Source organism: uncultured Pirellulales bacterium (assembly GCA_964537635.1). GTDB lineage: Bacteria > Planctomycetota > Phycisphaerae > Sedimentisphaerales > Anaerohalosphaeraceae > Anaeroglomus. The sequence continues at coordinate 23,815 of CAZICJ010000016.1, read as the reverse complement.
GGGAAATGGCATCGACGCAGCGGCTGCATTACCGGCGCTGAATGGATGCTCTATCGGTTCGGTCCCACCGCGGGCGGACACTTTGCACGCATTGCCGGCGCGATTGCGACGATTGTCAGCAACGTCGCCATGATCGCTTATTTAATTAAAGGGTCGGGATTGTTTGTGGCGATGTTTATTCCTGTATCGCCCCAATTGTGTGCGATTATCATGATAGGCATGGCTACGATCTATGTCCTGACATCCGGTTTTTACGGGGTTGTTTATACGGATATTTTCCAATCCGGTATTATTTGGGTGGGGGTTATATCCATTTCCGTGATGGCGTTTATGAAAGTTACCGGCGTTGACCAGGTTGCAGCGCTGGCCAAAGAAGTAACCGGCCAGACTGCATGGACAAGCTCTTCCTGCGGCTGGAAAACACCTATGCCAAAGGGGTATGAACAATATAGTTTCCTGTTTATAGTCTCAGCCTTTTATCTTTTCCGAAACATCATTTTCGGGATGGGCGCCGGCGGTGAACCCCGCTATTTTGGCGCTAAAAACGACAAAGAATGTGGTAAATTGACCTTCTTGTGGACCAACCTGATGATGTTCCGCTGGCCGATGATGATGGCATTTGCCGTGCTGGGATTGTTTATGGTAAAAGAACTTTTCCCGGATCAGTCCATTTTGAATGAGGCGGCGGCGCTTGTCAAATCGCAAGTCGGCCAAGTCGATAAAAGCAAGTGGGCGGAGGTGATTTCCGGAATTGTCAACGCCCCCCAAAACTATCCGGCGGAATTTATCGGCCAACTGAAAACCCTGTTTGGCGAGCAGTGGATGACCAAGATGCACCTGCTCAGTTATGAGGGTACGGTAGATCCGGAACGGGTTCTGCCGGCTGTCATCCTGTATAGCATTCCTCTGGGTCTTCGAGGGCTGATTCTGGTGGCTTTGATTGCCGCCTCGCTATCCACTTTCGGTTCGTTCGTGAACTGGACAATCAGTTTTTTTACGCGCGATGTGTATCAGGCGTATATCCGTCCGAAAGCGTCCAACGCGGAATTGATTCGGATTAGCTGGCTGTTTGGGCTTTGCTTTGTTGTTGCCAGCTTCCTGTTTGCCTATTCGGTCAAAAACATCAATGACATCTGGGATTGGTTTATTATGGCCCTGGGCGGCGGTCTGGTAGTGCCGAGCATCCTGCGGTTTTATTGGTGGCGCTTCAACGGCGGCGGATTTGCCATCGGGACATTGGTTGGTTTAGTCGGTGCGATTCTGTTTCGTGTCGTACAGCTTTCTTACGGTACGGATCCCGATTCGCAAGTTGTCCAGATAATGGACAACCCGGTTTTCCAGTTTTTCATTACCATGGCTATTGGTCTTGCGGGAACGATTGCCGGAACTTACCTGACGCGTCCGACCGACCCAAGAGTGCTCGAGCACTTTTACAGCACGACACGACCCTTCGGATTCTGGGGACCGCTGGCCAACTGCCTGTCGCCAGCGGTTCGTGCCGAAATGAAAAAAGAGCATACCCGCGATATACTCGCTCTGCCTTTTGCCCTGACCTGGCAGATAACCCTTTTTATGCTGCCGATGCAACTCTTGATCAAAAGCTATCATGCGTTTTTCATTACGCTGGGTATTTTTCTTGTTTCGCTTGCGGGTTTATATATCATCTGGCTGCGAAAGCTTGGCGACGAGGTAGTGTTTGAAGGGTCAACTCGACCTGCCGCAGGCGGTTCTGTACCGAGGAATAATGTTTTTGGAGTTGAATCCGAAAGCAGGGAACATTTAACAAGAAAACCCAAAAAATGATCATGGGCCAGCCTACTTTGACATTAGCCGGATGAACAGCAATAACCAATCGAGTGTGAAGACAATTCTATGGAGAATTAAATGACGGCAAGTAAAGTATTTTTTTGCAGTGCAATCCTGATTGCCTTTCTGGTAATGACCCCATCGGTCATTGCAGCCGATATCATTCGACCCATTGAGAAAGGCAACCAGAGTCCAGAAATGATATCCGCAAAACCTATTGTCGGCGTATATTACTATCCGTGGTACACCGGATCAGCCCGTCAGTGGAACAGCGTGATGCGGCTGCACCTGAAAGAACCGCAGAAACCGAAAAGCGGGCTATATAGGTCCAGTGATCCCAATGTGGTAGCCGAGCATATCAAGCAAAGCATTCGCGGCGGCGTCTCTTTCTGGGCCGTCAGCTGGTGGGGGCCCGATGACCGGAAAAGTCGCGCTTTCAAAGAAACCATTTTAGCCCATCCTGATTCCTCAAAATTAAAATATGCCATTCTGTATGAAACCGAAGGGCGGCTTGGGGGCTTTGATAAACCCAATTACGATCACTGGCTAAGCGACCTGGAGCACTTAAAGAAAACGTTTTTTGACGACCCCCGCTACTTGAAGATCGATAACAGACCGGTCGTTTTTGTTTATCTGTCAAGAGTCTATTTCCGCAATCAGGGACAAGATGCCCTTGAGCAGATGCGTAAAAAGTTTCCGGAGATATATCTGGTTGGCGACGATGTGTATTTTGGCGATGATTCTACTGGAGATTACAGGGCGGAATGGGCGAAAAACTTCGATGCGGTAACCGCATACGATGTGTACGGCCAGTCCGTCGGCAAATGGGGCGGCACCCACAAAGCCGTCCAGTTTCTTGCCGGCAACTATCAACAGGCCAAAAAAGTTGCCAATAGCGTCGGAACCGCATTTATGCCGGCCATCGCGCCTGGCTATAATGATACGGCCGTACGCGAAGGACACCCCGGCCGGGCACGGTATTTTACAGACACGGACAACTCAAAGGAAGGCGATATCTTCCGCGAGATGATCCGTCAGGCCGCCCTGCCCAACATCGACCCATCCTGTAATAATATCATGATGGTTACCAGTTTTAATGAGTGGTTTGAAGACAGCCAGATTGAAGCAACCGCCGGCACAGCGCCGCCGAGCAGCACAGATGATTCAGAAAGCGGCACCTACTACACCGGCGGACAGATGTATAATGACTACGGGTATCTGTATCTCGATATTTTGAAAGAGGAAATACAATAACTTCACAGCGTCAGCCTGGCAGCAATCAGCGTTTTTGCCGCGGACAGGGCATCGCTGATTTTGGAAGCGTCTTTTCCGCCAGCCTGGGCGAATTGCGGTTTTCCGCCGCCGCCGCCGCCGACAATCGGGGCAATCTGTTTGACAATCTCGCCGGCCGAAATCTTCTTGAGTAAGTCATCGGTTACGCCGGCAAAGAGCATCACTTTGTCATCACTTTCGGCCATCGCAAGCACCACCACCGCAGACTTGGCTTTGGCACGCAGGCTGTCAATCAACCCACGAGCCTGGTCAACGCTAATCGGCGGTATCGCTTCGGAAATCACTTTAACAGAGCCGGCCGTATCGGCTTTTGCAAGCAGGTCTTCGGCGGACACTTGTGCCGAGGCGGCTGCCGCGGCGCCGCTTTTTAATTGCTTGGCAAGCGATTTATTCTCATCGAGTATCTTATTGATGCGAGCGGTAATTTGGTCGGCGGGAACTTTGAGCGTCGCAATCAGTTCATCGACAATATCGCTTCGCCCCATCAAATACTCAACCAGTTTCGTTCCCGTTAGAGCCGTGATGCGCCGCACGCCGGCGGAAACGCTTTCCTCTTTGATGATTGCAAAGCCGCCGATTTCGGATGTATTGGCAACGTGGGTGCCGCCGCAAAACTCCCGACTGAATGCCTCATGGAGATGGTCCTTGTCCGATGCGCCGATAGCCAGTACGCGGACGCGGTCGCCATATTTTTCGCCGAACAGCGCCATGGCGCCGAGTTTCTTTGCCTCGTCAATGGGCATCTCGACGGCGGCAACTGGCAGAGCGGCGGCGATTTTCTCGCTGACTAATTTCTGCACTTCATCGGATTGCTGACGGGTCAATGCCTTGGGGCAGGTAAAGTCAAACCGCAGATAATCCGGACAAACCAGACTGCCCTGCTGCTTGACCGCATCGCCCATTACTTTCTGCAATGCCCATTGGAGCAGATGTGTGGCGGTGTGATTTTTGCGGCTTGCCAGACGGTTCTTATGAACCGTCGCCCGTACCGCATCGCCCACACTCAAGGAGCCGGTGTGGAGATTACCTTTGTGCAGGATACAGCCGCCGAGTTTTTCGGTATCCTCGACGATAAATTCCCAGCCCTGACCGACAATGATTCCCTCGTCGCCGGCCTGCCCGCCGGACTCGGCATAAAAACAAGTCTTGTCGAGTATCAGCCCGATTTCCTTATTGGTATCCTCAAATGAACCGGATTGAGTGAAGCCTTCCGGCGATACCCACCCCAGCACAACTGCCGAGCAGGAGTCGGCCTGATATTTTGCCGCATCGTCGGTTGCCGGAAGCTGCACATTGGAAAGGCTTGCCGACAGAGAACCGCCCTTTTGTGCTGCGCGGGCGCGTTCCTTTTGCTGATCCATCAACTTGACAAACCGCTCGGTATCCACCCTCAAGCCGCGTTCGCGTGCCAGCAGTTCGGTTAAATCCAGCGGAAATCCGTATGTATCATACAACTGAAATGCATCTTCGCCGGAAATGGCAACCGCATCGGCTTTTTTCGCCTTGTCGGCGGCAACGGCAAATAAATCCAGCCCCCTGTCCAGCGTCCTGCCGAATGAGGTCTCTTCGGACTTGATGACCTCGGTGACAAAGTCCGCCCTGCCTTTGAGTTCAGGGAAGGCATCACCCATTTCGCGCACCAGCACCGGCACGAGTTTATACATAAATGGTTCATGGGCATCCAGATTGCGGCCAAAGCGCGCCGCCCGCCGCAGCAGACGCCGCATCACATAGCCGCGTCCATCATTAGACGGCGATACGCCGTCGGTAATCGCAAAGGTCAGCGTGCGAATATGGTCGGCAATCACGCGGAAGGCGTTGTCGGTGGCATTGCCGAGCTTGGAGGTATATTTCTTGTGGGTGATATCCTGCACCGCTGAGATTATCGGCATAAACAAATCGGTGTCGTAGTTGCTGGTCTTATTCTGCAAGACCGAGCAGATTCGTTCCAGGCCGGCGCCGGTATCGACATAATTGGCTTTGAGGCGTTCCAGCATCCCATCCTGTTTGCGATTGAACTGGATAAAGACCAGATTCCACAATTCCATAAACCGCGCACAGCCGCCGTTGACCCTGCAGATATGGCCGGCGATATGCTGCATATCGCAGCGGTCTGGGCCTAAATCAATATGAATCTCGCTGCACGGACCGCAGGGTCCGGAGCTGCCCATTTCCCAAAAATTGTCCTTCTTGCCGCAGAACAACACTTTTTCTTTGGGTATTGGGGTCAGTTTTGTCCACAGGTCTGCCGCTTCATTATCGGGTTCGGATTTGTCGGTTTTATCGCCGGCAAAGACCGTCGCCCACAGGCGGCTGGGGTCGATGCCATAGACACCGGTCAGCACCTTCCACGCCCAGTCGATAGATTCTGCCTTGAAATAATCGCCAAACGACCAATTGCCCAGCATCTCAAAAAATGTGTGATGGTAGGTATCCAGCCCGACTTCTTCGAGGTCGTTGTGCTTGCCGCTGACGCGGATGCACTTCTGGCTGTTGGCGGCGCTTTTCCATTGGGGCTGGCTGTGTCCCAGAAAGATATCCTTGAACTGGTTCATTCCGGCGTTGGTGAACAGCAGTGTCTCATCACCGACCGGTACCACCGGCCAGCTCGGCACAAACGTATGGCCATTCTGTTTGAAGAACTCAATAAACGAACCGCGAATTTCTCTGGACGTAAGCACAACCATCTCGCTTTCAAATCAAAATGAATATTTAGGCAAGCCCCTTGGCGGCAAGCACTTTGTTTCGGATTTCACTAATCAATTCGGGATGCTCGGTAAAGTATTTGCAGGCGTTGTCGCGTCCCTGTCCCAGTTTGATATCGCCGTAGTTAAACCACGCTCCGCTTTTATTGATGACATTGCTTTCGGCAGCCAGATCGACCAAATCGCCCAGCGAATTAATACCGCTATCGAACATAATATCAAATTCGGCGGTTTTAAACGGGGCTGCCATTTTATTTTTGACGACCCGCCCGCGAACATGGTTGCCGATGGCTTCGCCTTTGGCATCCTGAATCGTCGATACACGGCGGATGTCGACGCGCACCGAAGCATAAAACTTCAGCGCATTGCCGCCGGTGGTGGTTTCGGGATTGCCGAACATCACGCCGATTTTCATGCGAATCTGGTTGATGAAAATGACGCAGGTTTTGGTTTTGCTGATCACACCGGTCAATTTACGCAGCGCCTGGCTCATCAGCCGCGCCTGTAAGCCGACATGGCTTTGTCCCATCTCGCCCTGCAATTCAGCCGCCGGCACCAGCGCCGCTACCGAGTCGATAACAATAATATCGACGGCATTGGATTTTACCAGCATCTCGGCGATATCCAGCGCCTGCTCGCCGGTGTCGGGTTGGCTAATCAGCAAGCCGCTGATATCCACGCCCAGCCGTTTTGCCCATGTGGTGTCCAATGCGTGTTCGGCGTCGATAAACGCCGCGACACCGCCGGCTTTTTGGGCGTTGGCGATGACATGCAGCGCCAGTGTCGTCTTGCCGGACGATTCCGGCCCGTAAAACTCAATCACTCGCCCGCGGGGAATGCCCGCTCCGCCCAGTGCGATATCCATCGACAGAGCGCCGGTGCTGATGCCGTCGATTTTGCGGACAATCGACTCATCCATTTTCATAATTGAGCCGGTACCGTACTGCTTTTCGATTTGGGCAATCGCACGGTCAAGGGCTTCGCTCTTGACGCCCGGCTTGTCGGTCTTTGCCTTGGCTGTATCGGCTTTGGCGGTCTCTTTGGTTTTGGGCTGCTCAACAGCATCCGTGTCATGTTTCTTTTTTACAAATTTTGCCATAGTCTGACTCCATAAAGCATCTTGATGGTTAATCCATTATTTTAATTCAATACGGCGAACAACATGATACACCGGACCGCCGCCGCCTAATTGACTTTCAAACACACAAACCGAATCCACAGGGCTCGTGCCGAATATTTCAGCCGGCATCAATTCGACTTTTTCGGTCAGCACATACCCGGCGGCGGAATTTTTCACGCGGCACAGCGTCAAGTGTCCCGCAGATTCCCTGTCTTCGCTGGGCCAGCCCGCCCTGCGGTAACTTTCCCGCAAATCCGACTGAAGCCGTTTGAGTTGGTCGCTGGGGCTGATGCCCGCCCAGACCACCCGTGCCGGCCTGCCGAATGTGCCGACGCCTTTAATTTCCAATTCAAACGGCGAATGACCCTCAACTGCGGTTTCCGCGATAGAGCAGATTTCGCCTGCCTTGCGGCCGTCCACTTCGCCCAAAAACACCAGCGTCAGATGCGTATTAGCCGGCTCAACCCATTTAACCGCCCCGCGTTCCAGCCGGCATTGCTTACGAAGCTGCTGGCGCGTCCGCTCAATGGCATCCTGAACCGCCGTATCAATTTCTATCGCCACAAACAACCGCATCTTTTATTCGCCGGATTTTACACTGTTAAAACTGTGTTACACGCCGCAGAAAATCAAACCGTTCGTCAATTGCCTGCCGAGTCGCATTCTTAATACCGTGAATTGAAAAGTCGCCGATGGTGAAGGATGCTGTCACGGTGCCGTACACCATTGCATTGCGAACGCCGGTTACATCCACCGTGCCGACATGCGATAAATAGCCCATCAGTCCGCCGGCAAATGAATCGCCGGCGCCGGTCGGGTCAATCACAACCGGCGTTGGATAGGCCGGCAGCAGAAAGCAATCGCCTTCGGCGTTGTACATCATCGAGCCGTGTTCGCCTTTTTTGATGATGACCACGCGAGGTCCCATATCCAGAATGCTCTTGGCCGCGGTTACCAGGTTGCGCTGGCCGGTCAGCAGTTTGGCTTCGCCCTCATTGAGAATCAGCATATCAATCCGATCCAGCAGCTTCCGCAAATCATCGCTGGCTGTGATAATCCAGTGATTCATCGTATCGGCGGCAACAAATGTCGGGCATTGAATTTGGTCCAAAAGCTCCAATTGCAGCGAGGGCGCCGTATTGGCTAAAAATACAAACTCGCTGCCGCGAAAACTGTCAGGCACCTGCGGCGGCTTTTCAGCCAGTACATTCAATTCAACCGCATCGGTATGCGCCGAATTCATATCGCCTTCGTAAGAGCCTGCCCAGCGGAAGGTCTTGCTGCCCTTGCGAACCTCCAGACCGGCCAAATCCACCTGCCGCGGCGAAAAAAGATTCTGCAAATCAAACCGGAAATCTTCGCCAACGACGCCAATAAAGTTGACCGGCGTAAAAAGCCCCGCGCCCATCGTAAAATGCACCGCCGAACCGCCGATGCAGTCGCGATTGTGGCCGTAAGGCGTGCGAACTGTATCAATCCCAACCGAACCTGTTACCAAAAGCGTCATCAGTTACTCCCTGTTAGTCGCGAGCTATGTCGCTAAATTTAGCTAATGTTATCTGTATTCGTTTTAATGTCCGTTCCATTCCCAAAATATCCACCGCGTCAAAAATCGGCAGGCTGACCGTTGTGCCGCCCAGCGCAACCCGCAGCGGCTGGGCCACCTTGCCCAGTCCAACCTGTTTTTGCTCGGCAATCCCGCGCAGCAGCGATTCAATAGACTCATGCGTCAGCGGATTGAGCGATGCAAGCCCGCGTTGGATTTCCTGAAGTATCGCCAGGCCGTCATTTTTGAGCAGCACTTTGCTGACTGCATCCTGGTCGTAGCCGATCTGGTCGTCGGCAATAAACACGCAGCGGCATTTCTGCTCGATTTGTTCCAGTGTGCGGGCGCCCTGATTGATCTGCAGCAGCCGTCCCAGCATCGCATCGTCGGCGGCGGCAACCGGCGATTGAACCAGATTCAGATACGCCCGGAAATGCGCAACGAGTTTATCGACAGGCGTCATTTTAAGATGTTCGGTGTTGAACGACGCTAATTTTTTGCGGTCGAACAGGCTGTTGCTCTTGTTGACGCGGGACAAATCAAAGGCGGCAATTAGTTCCGCAACCGACAGGATTTCTCTGCCGTCGCCCGGATTCCAGCCCAGCATGGACAGGAAATTGACCATCGTTTCGGGCAGATACCCGCTTTTGAAGAAATCGACGATATTGATTTCCGGCAGCACAACGCCTGCATACGCGGCCATCGCATCCACAATCGGCATATCCGGCGTGGTATCGCCGGCAAGAAAACTATCCAACTGCTCCCTGTCGATACCGCCGGCAGCCGCCATCGCATCCAGATTCAGCGACGGTTTGGCCTTGGCGGCATCGCGAAGCGCTTTGGCGCGTTCGCGTTTGCTCAATTTGCCGCCGCCCTCGCTGACAATCACGGGCAAGTGGGCATAGACCGGCGTGCGAAAACCCAGCGCCTGCTGCAAAAGCTGATGATTGGGCGTATTCATCAGATGTTCCTGCCCGCGAATGACATGGGTGATGCCCATCTTTTCATCATCGACGACCACCGCGAAATGATAGGTCGGAAAGCCGTCGCTCTTGATGATGATAAAGTCGCCGATTTCCGCCGGGTCGAACTGCACCTGCCCGCGAATGACATCTTCGATAACAATCGGTCGGCTTTGCTCAACGGCAAACCGAATCGTAACGGGTCTGCCTGCGGCACGCGCCCGTTCAACATCCGCCTGATCGGGATATCGGCTCGGACGCGGATAGACACTGCGGCGTTTTTCGGCTTCGGCATCTCTGCGCATCCGGTCGAGGTCTTCGGATGTATCGAAACAATAATATGCTTTGCCCTCGTCAATCAACTGTTGAGCGTATGCAGTATAGAGGTTCAGCCGCTGCGATTGGAGATACGGCGCGTTAGGACCGCCTTTGTCGGGGCCTTCATCCCAGTCAATCCCCAGCCATCGCAGGTCATCCAGCACCTGCTGTGTCGCGGTGGGAGTATTGCGTTTAATATCCGTATCTTCTATGCGCAGCAGGAACTTGCCGCCCATTCGTCGAGCCAGCAGCCAGTTAAATAATGCTGTCCTTGCGCCGCCGACATGCAGATACCCTGTCGGAGAAGGTGCAAACCGTGTTATCATCATAGAAGACCTTTTTTTTGAAACCATCTAAAGAACAGGCAGTGTAAGCCGACAGACATTAAAAGTCAAGGACAAGCCGACAACACAACCGCCTGATTTCAATTAAAGATATTATCCATATAGAATATAGACATACTCGCAAACAATGCATGATGCTGTCCTGCCGCGGTTTCCGGCCTGCCCAGTGCGGGCATCCAATAGCCTCCGTTTGTATCACGGCTGACAACCGTGCGATATTATACCACCCTAACAAACGCCGAACAAGTAAATTTTCAAAAATTTTTGAAATTTTTCGTCTCTACAGGCTGGCGATATCCATATTGCGGACGGCAGCGGTTTCGTCCAGCCTTCCAATCGGCGTCGTAATCGGGGCGGCTTTAATGGCGGCCGGGTCGGTTTCGGTCTTTTTGGCAATATCAATCATCGCCTCGATGAAGATATCCAGCGTCTCCTTGCTTTCGCACTCGGTCGGCTCAATCATCAGGGCTTCTTTGACAATCATTGGAAAATACATCGTCGGCGGATGAATCCCCCGGTCAATCAGCGCCTTGGCAATATCCAGGGCATGAACACCCTGCTTGGTCTGGCGTGCTGCACTGATAACGCATTCGTGTTTGCACACCTGCGAATAGGGAATATCATAATACGCTTTGAGTTTTTCTTTGATGTAATTGGCATTGAGCACAGCGTTTTCGCTCACACGCACAAGCCCTTCTTTGCCCAGCATCAGCATATACACATACGCCTTGAGAATCACGCCGAAATTGCCGTAAAATGGCGCCACATACCCAATCGACTTGGGACGGTCATATTCAAGAGCCAGCGTGCCGTCGGTGCGTTTGACCACCAGCGACACGGGCAAATAATCGACCAACTTGCCGCAAACGCCGACCGGACCTGCACCCGGACCGCCGCCGCCGTGGGGCGTGGCAAAGGTTTTGTGCAGATTGACGTGAATAATATCAAATCCCAAATCGCCCGGGCGAACCCGCCCGACAATTGCATTCAGGTTGGCGCCGTCATAGTATGCAAGGCCATCGACGCTGTGAATCAGGTCGCAGATTTCTTTGACGTGCGGATTAAACAGCCCGACGGTATCCGGACAGGTGAGCATAATGCCGGCCACTTCGCTGTTGAGTTCTTTCTTTAAGGCGTCGATGCTCATCAGACCGTCTTTGCCGCTTGGTACGGTCTTGACGGTATAGCCGGCGATTGCGGCGCTGGCCGGATTGGTACCGTGAGCGCTGTCGGGGATGAGAACCACCTTTTTCTTGTTGCCCTTATCGCGGTGATAGGCGGCCATCATCATAATGCCTGTCAGTTCTCCGTGCGCGCCGGCCATCGGCTGCATCGTAAAGGCGGCCATCCCGCAGATTTCACGCAGCCACATATCGGTCTCGTACAAAACATGCAGCGCCCCCTGTGTCAGCATCCCGCCCATCCGCAGTTGCGGCAGCAGCGGATGCAGATGCGCAAAACCCGGATACGCCGCAATGCGTTCGCAGACCTTGGGGTTATATTTCATCGTACAGGAACCCAGCGGATAAAATACTGTATCAACGCTGAAATTGCGGCGCGATAATTCCGTAAAATGCCGCACCACATCCAGTTCGCTCAACTCCGGCAGCGGCAGACTGTTTCGCAGCAGTTCCGGCTTGATATGAACACCCGCCGGCACATCGCTCTTGGCAATCCTTAAACCTCTTCGCCCTGCCACACTTTTTTCAAATACGAATTTCATCGTTGTTCACCTTTTTACAGTATCGCTTCGAGTTCTTCGGCCAGCATGCCGATTTCCTGCTTGGTGCGTTTTTCGGTTACGGCAATCAGCAGCGAATTTTCCATACCCTGATAATAGCGGCTCAGCGGAAATCCCGCGGCGTAGCCCTTTTCGATCAGTTTGCCTACCACTTCGGCGGCATCCATCGGCACATCCAGCACCATTTCATTAAAAAACCACTTGGCTGGGAAATGCGGTTTGACGCCGGGTATGGCCGTCAGCCGCTCATACGCATAACTGGCTTTGTCGGCACACAATTGTGCTGTTTCCCGCAGGCCGTCTTTGCCCAGCAGAGTCAAATAAATCAAAGCCGTCATCGCGCACAAGGCTTCGTTAGAGCAGATATTGGATGTCGCCTTTTCACGGCGGATATGCTGCTCCCGCGCTTGCAGCGTCAGGACAAATCCCTGCCTGCCCGCCCCATCGGTCGTGCGGCCTACGATACGGCCGGGCATGGCGCGGACATATTGCTTTTTGGTCGCCATAAATCCAAGATAGGGCCCCCCAAACGACATTGGAAGACCCAGCGACTGACCCTCACCAGCAACGATATCGACCCCCATCGCGCCGGGCGTCTTCAATATCCCCAGCGATATCGGATAACAGGATGCAATCAGCAGCGCACCCTTGCAATGTGCCGCCTGCGCCAAATCCGTAAAATCATCGATACAGCCGAAAAAGTTGGGGTTCTGTACAATCACGGCAGCCGTCTTGTCGTCGAGGGCATTGAATATTCGTCCCCTGTCGGCAAGCCCGCCGGCGTTGGCGGTTTCAATCAATTCAATATGCAGGTTTTTCGTGTAAGAATGAATCATCACACGATAAATCGGATTGACAGAATCATCGATAATCACCTTGTTGCGGCCGGTAATCCGCAGTGCCATCATCATCGCCTCGTACAGGGCTGTGCCGCCGTCATAAATCGAGGCGTTGGACACCTCCATATCCGTCAGCCGGCACATCATCGACTGAAATTCATAAATCGCCTGCAGAGTCCCCTGTGACACTTCCGGCTGATACGGCGTATAGGCAGTATAAAACTCCGCCCGGCTCGACAGCGCCGGCACCGCAGCCGGAATAAAATGGTCATAGAACCCGCCGCCCAGAAACAGCGTCAAATCGACAAAATTCTTGCCCGCAAGAGCCGCCAGATGCGTGCGGACTTCCTGCTCGGACAATCCTTCGGGTAATTGCAGCTCCTTGCAAAAAAGCCGGCTGGGAATTTCTCCAAATAAATCCTGCGGCGTAAGACCGATTTCGTCCAGCATCTGCTTTTTCTGCTGGTCGGTATTGGCAATAAACGGCATAATAAAATCCTGCTTATATTTAAACCACTCTTGTATTGTTAAATCCGAAATTCGAAGCTCGAAATTCGAAACAAATCCGAATATTCAAAGACTCAATATTCAAAACAGAAATGTATTTGATTTTGTTATTCTGGTTTTGAATTTGTTTCGTGCTTCGGATTTCGATATTCGAATTTTCTTTTAATGCGGTTCTGTCTGCAAAAATGTCTCGTATGCGGCGGCATCCATCAGACTGTCAAACTCGGCGGCATCGGCCGGCTCTATCTGAATCATCCAGGCCTTGCCGTAGGCTTCGGTTTTGAGCATATCGGGATTGTCCGGCACCGCCGTATTGGCCGCCGCGACTGTGCCGCTGACCGGTGCATACATATCGGAAGCGGATTTGACGGATTCTATCACGCCAAAGACATCGCCTTTCTTCAATTCTTTACCCGCCTGCGGCAGTTCAAGATAAACAATATCGCCAAGCTGTGCTATCGCATACGCTGTCAATCCTACCGTAAATAACTTACCCGGACCTTTTTTCGCCCATTCGTGCGTCGGCAAATACCTTGCTTCTTTATCAATCATCATAATTATATTCCTTTGTTATTCGAATACGGCAACTGCCAGTGAATTTACGCTTTTCAGATTCCGTTTGACCAATTTAGCTTTGAGCAGCCGTCCGCGAACGTCAATTTCAACTTCGGCGCCGGCGGCAAGCCTGCAATCCACATACGCCAGCCCAACGGCACGCTGGTCAAATTGCCCCTCCTGCGGCGTTTGGGACTTCCAATAGGGAGCCACAGTGCCACTGGTGATGATGCCGACATTGTTGCCCTGATAAAAAACCGCCGCACCCTGTCGAGCAATCCCTTTGTCCAAGAGCCGGACAGGATAAATCCGTTTGGGCAAAACGGAACAATCCGAAAAATCGCCCTGCTTGTATCGTTCCAGCGCCGCAAGCTGCTTTTCGATTGCCTGGCTACCGAGAAACTCTTTTTTTGCAGTCATTTGCGATAAGGCATATTTCGTCGCCGGACTTGCCAGTATCGGAAATGGTTTTCCATCCCCATCCAGCCCCATCTCGTGACCATACAGCGGCAGCGATGCCTCCAGCCGCAGTGTATCTCTGGCGCCCAACCCCACCGGTGATGCTCCGTGGCACAGCAATTCATCCCAAATCCTGCCCGCTTCCTTAGCCGGCATCATGATCTCAAAACAGGTCGGCTCGCCCGTGTAGCCTGTCCTGCCTATCCAGACATCGATGCCGAAAAGGGATGCCCTTCCCGCGGCATTGCGCCGGGGCAAAGGTAAGGCGCCGGCTGTAAGTAATTGTTTTAGAATAGGTTCCGATTTAGGTCCCTGCAAGGCTATCATCGCCAAAGCGTCTGACAAATCATCCATCTCGACGCCGGCAAAAGATTTTTTTAATTCCTGTAAATGCACCCAGTCTTTATCTTTATTAGAGGCATTGACGACCAGAATAAATTCAGCCGGGTCAAATCGATACAGCCAGGCATCGTCAACCGCCCCGCCATCCGGCAAAGCCAGGATGGTATAATGACTTTGCCCGACAGCCAAACCGCCAGCGTGATTGGTCAAGGCATAATCCAGAAATGCCGGCGCAGCCTGTCCGCGAATGCGAAACCGCCCCATGTGAGACACATCAAATAGTCCGGCCGACTTGCGACAAACCAGGTGTTCCTGGATAATTCCGCAAGTATATTGAATCGGCATCTGCCAGCCGGCGAAATCCACGATTTTTGCTCCGGCAGCCAAATGCTGTTCATATAAAGGCGTCTTTTGCTCAGCCATGAACTTTCAATCCTTTGAATTTATGCTAAGAATTTTCTCTGGATAAATTGTCTATCAAAGCGTTTGCGGATTGTCAACTGTTTTATCCTTATATTGCTAATTAAATTGAAAAGAATAGCAGAATAAGAACATTTTGGAAAATGAAAAACCAGATTATCCGGCTTAGGGAACCGCACTCATATCACTCCATTTTTCCCTGCATTTACCCTTTAGGACAGCATCCAACTATATACCTACACACTTATGGGCTTTTTTTAACAAAACAACTCCAATTCAAACGGTGAAGCCTCATACCTGCACATTCGCCACATATTTACGTCGTGTTATGTGGAAAAAATGAACAAAAAAGAGGTACTTTGACGATAAAACATAAATAGAGTAGGTCATCTGTGATTTCGATTGCCCGGCTTAGCCACCATGCCGGTGCGGGATATCTCTTGACAGACTCGAATAAGTCAGGTACTTTTCTGGAGTATGAAATAACAATACAATAATGTCGCACTCAAATGGAAAGGAGTACGCGATGGTCAAGATGATGGTTTTAACAATAACGGGACTTTTGCTTTGCTTGGCAACCGGCTGTCAGAATCCGAAGATAGATGATGCTCATCTTTTATTGACATCCGAGGAAACCCAGCAGGCCGAAAAACAGGGTTATCTGATGCCCGAAAGCGGTGAGGCGGATGTCGTTGAGCAGTTGACTGCCGCCCGGGGCGTTCATCAGGCCGCACTCGAAGAATTAATTAACTACTACCAGGCGACCGGCAATGCAACCAAACGCCGCTGGGCACAAAACGAATTGACCACTCTCAAGCAGATGGCTCAATATCGCTATCTGACGCCGGGTGAGTTGGTATCGGCGGACTTGAAAGCCTCCGAGCAAATCGCACAGGCCGACGACCTGTACGACCAGGCAATGAAATTATACATCGAGGCAGGCGGCTATTTTATCGTTTCCCATCAGGGCAAGTTCCGCGAGTCGCTGAATCTGTTCAACAAACTGATTGGCGATTTCCCCAGCAGCGACAAGATTGACGAATCCGCCTACCGTGCCGGACGCATCTATGAATACTTCGGTGATTATGAACTGGCTTCCGTGATGTACCAGCGATGTTTCCAGTGGAATGAAAGCACAACATTTCCCGCTCGTTTCCGCGCCGCCTATCTGCTGGATCAGAAGCTCAAGATGCGCACCGAAGCCCTGACGCTCTATAAGCTGTCCGTACAGAAAGAGGCACAGTACGAAGACAACACCGAATATGCACGCAACCGTATTCTGCATCTGTCGCAGCCGAAAGTTGAATTGGAACAGGCGGCCCAGCCCGTTGCAGAACCCGCGGCACAGCCCAACTGAAAATGAACAACATATAAACAACGAAGGCCTGCCGGACAAGCAGGCCTTTTTTATTGATATGAACGCACTGGACACAGTTGAATCCTATATTCGCGGCAATTCGCTGATAGACGCAGGACAAGCCGTGCTGGCGGCCGTGTCCGGCGGCGCCGATTCGATGGCGATGCTCTTTGCCCTGCACCGCTTGCGGGACAGGATTGGTTTCCACCTGGTATGCGGCCATGTTAATCATCTGCTGCGCGGCGCCGAGTCCGATGAGGATGAAGCCTTTGTCCGCAGTCAGGCACAGCAGCTTGGGATTGTGTATTTGTCCCAGCGGCACGATGTACGAGAGTACGCAGGGCGGCAGTCGCTTTCCATCGAAACCGCCGCACGCGACCTGCGTCTGGCATCGCTGGAGCAAATGGCACGGCAGACCGATTGCCGCACCATCGCAACCGCACATCACAAAGACGACCAGGCCGAAACGCTGGTATTCCGTCTGCTGCGGGGAACTGCCTTTGCGGGGCTTGCGGGCATTCGGCCCGCCGCCCAACGCAGCGGTTTGCAGTTCATCCGCCCGATGCTGTGCCTTAGCCGAGAGCAAATCGAGCAAGTCTGCCGCGACAACCAAATCCCATGGCAAGAGGACTCCACCAATCGCCAATTGGACTACACCCGCAACTGGATACGCTATCGCCTGCTGCCGTACCTGAATCGGCAATCCAAGACCAATCTGACCGAGCCGCTATGCCGGCTGGGCAAATCGGCCTGCCAAATGCAATTGCGCATAGATGCCGCCGCCGATATCGTATGGCGGCAAGCACTGGTTGAACAAAACGAACCGCATCTTGCTTTTTCCGCCAGTGTTTTATCCGCCGTCAATCCATTCATCGCCGGCCAACTCCTGCGGCGGGTGTATGAGGCGTTATCGTGCGGCCAGCGGGATTTGACGGTGCGGCATTATGATACATTCTGCGGCTTTCTGGCAGGCTCGGGGCCAAACAAAATCGAATTGCCTGCCGGCTGCCGCATCCAGCGGAAAGGGGCTCATATCCTCTTTTCAACAAAGCCCCAGCGGCAGTCCGATTTCCCCGACACACCCATTCAAATCCCTCGAACCGGATGCGTGGTATTCGGCAAATGGCGGATTTGCTGCGAGGTCTTTCCTTTGCAGGCTGGCCGGCTGGAGGCGTTCATCGCACAAAAAGACCCGAATTGTCAGTGGTTTGACGCCGAACGAGTCGCCCTGCCGCTAACCGCCCGAACGCGTAAAACAGGCGACCGGTTTGTGCCTTATGGGATGACAACCCCAAAACGCGCTGGCAAATTCCTGACCGAATCCCAAATAGCTCCATCCGCCCGCAAACAGACCTTCATCCTCTCCAGCCCTGACGGCATCCTGTGGCTTGCCCCGTTGCGGCGCTCCACCATAGCCCCCATCACCAACCAGACCAAGACCATTTTAGAAGTCCGTCTCCTGCCGGCACATCAGCATATTTGAATACATTTTATGCGCAGCAGATTTGCCAGCTTTTGAATTTTCTGTGCAACGTGTCCGACCCCAATTGCACAATGATGCGCTGGGCCGGCCATTGACCATCGGTCAATAAATTCTCTGGCCGACAGGCTGAATTTATAGCGGCTATTGGTGTTGCCGATACGAAGGATAGGACCGGGAACGCTTTGGCCTTCCGCTACCAGGAGTTTGACTTTTCCATGTCCATCCTGAACCACGCTTAAAATCGTAACAGGACCATGCTTAACGGTCATCTGGATAGACAGACCTTTGCCCGGCTTACCATGATAAACCGGCAGCGGAACTAATCCCACACGGCCTTCGGCAATCGCGAAATGAGCCGGGCCGTCATGCCCCAGCATCACGATATCGCATAGAACTCGGAAAACGAACCGCCGACCCCGAAACTGTCAAGAATCTTCATGGCCTGCACATTCTTGATCTCGCACTCGCCGGCCACCGGGATATTCCTTCCCGTCAGCAGCGTGTTTCCCGCAATGATGCTGGTTACGATATTCTCATAGGCGTTTCCGGAGGTGCCTTCATAATAGTATGCCATCGAGCCCAATCTGAATTTCTCAACCAGCCCGTCCAGAGCGAAAGAGGTCTTTGCCGCCCGCTCCAGTTCCGCCTGCTCGCACTCACCGGAAACATCAAACTTCTGACGAAACTCACGGATTTTTTCTTCACATTGCGGCTTGGTTACCTGTTCTCGAAGCCGATGCAGTTCGCACATCTCGATCAGTTCAAAGTGGCTGCCGAAGACCGCCGACTGCTGTGTCAAATCGCTATAGACGTCCAGCATCCCGCAGTAGTAATGCCCCAAGACGCCGACCCGGTTATCAGCCATGACCTGCTTAGTCCGGGCGGCATCGAGCCACTCCCGAATCTCTTGCCAAACGCTTGCCTGCTGCATATAGCCGGTAACCAAATGGTAGTCGATGCCCGCACGATTAAAAACACAGGCGATCTCGGGAACCGAGCAGGCCTGACAGTGCGCCAGCCATTCCCCCGTCATCACGCCGCGCTCCCATTGCATTGAATGCCTCGTAGTCGATTGCCGCCACCGGCTGCAGATTCAATACCACCACCGGCACTTTTGTTTTCTGTACCACCGGCAAAACGGTTGAAGACAGGGCATAGGTTGAGATATAAAGAAATATCATCTCCACCTGCTCCTTTTGAAACAGGTCTGCCGCCCGGCCGGCCTTCTGGGGATTATCGACCATGCCGGCATTGACTACATCGCCGCCCATCTGAGCCAGTTTCTCGGCAATCTGAGCCTGGTACCCGGCCAGCCTGTCGAAGAGACCTTGAAACTGCCCCCAGTATGTATCCAAGCCGATTCCATAGAGTCCGACCTTAATGTTTTTATTCAAACTCACTGATATTTCCCACCCAAATGTCTATAAAATATTTCTCGCAATGACGCCAATTGAGTACAACACAGAGGACAATTCTGAAACCATCAAGGCTCTAACCGCCCATGGGTATTTTGAGCCTGTTGTGCAACGCGCCTGGCGTTAAATCACCGCCCTTTGAACCCGAACGCCGACTATAACATTCTCGAGGCGGAAAATCTCTCTTTCTGCCGGTTGGCCACCAGGAGATGAGGGCTAATAATGGGAAACGAATCAAATTTGTCTTGTAATTTTGCCGCTTTCCTTTTACCCTCTTTGCGGAAAATGACAATCAGGAGATAGTATGGCTCAAGAAATTCGGCTTCCTCAATTGGGCAAGGCAATGCGTCAGGCGACCATTGTCCGGCTGGCTGTCCAGCTCGGCCAGACCGTTACCCAGGGCGATATCCTTTGCGAATTAGAAACCGACAAAGCGACTCTGGAATTGGACAGTCCTGCCGATGGGGTGATTGCCCATATTTTCGCCCAAACAGGTCAGTCCCTGCCCGTAAATTGCCCGCTGTTTGTTCTGACACAAGACAAAGCACCTCTTGAACCTGGACTTCTCGCTCGCCTCCAGCAGGAATTCGACTCGGCTGGGCAGTCCATTGAAGACGCTCCCGCCGCCGCACCAATAGCTCAAGGCGCCAATGACCCCAGAGAGCTGCTGCTGTCCAGAATCCGCCCCGCAACCGGCCCGATCGGCGCCGTGCAGGATTTTGCAGGCGAGGCATCTGCCACAGAGTCCTATGCGCTGGGCAAAAAAATCCCTATCTCCCGCTGGCAGCGGATTATCGCCGAGAAAATGCTGCAATCCAAGCAACAGTGTCCGTGTTTTTATCTCAATGTCCGGGCAGATGTTACGGACCTGATGAGCAGACGCGAATCGCTCAACGCCGGCGCCCCGCACAAGTATTCTATCAATGATTTCATCTTGCTGGCCCTGGCAAAGGGGCTTAAAGCCTATCCGGTAATGACCGGCTCACTTGGCAAAGACTGCATTCACCTGCCCGAACAGATTGATATTGGTATGGCGATTGCGACAGATTTCGGCCTTGCCGCTCCGGTTGTCCGCGACATCGCCAATAAAACACTGGCACAGATTAGCGCCGACTGCAGAGACCTGGTCCACCGCACACGGCAAAACACGCTGACCGCCGATGACCTGGCTGGCGGCTGTATGACTATCAGCAATTTGGGCGCAATGGGCATCGATTCCTTCATCCCGATTCTTGTGCCGGGGCATTGCAGTATTTTGGGCATCGGGCGAGTGTCCGATACGGCTGTGCCGGCCTCCGGCGGTAAGATTGAATTCCGCAAGATGATGAACCTCAATTTATCGGTTGACCACCGCATCGCCAACGGCGCCGAGGCCGCACAATTTCTCGATTTTACCAAAAAACTCCTCGAACACCCCGGCGATTGGATACCCGCGTAATTACATCCGCTGCGTATTGACGACACGCCCAAAAGGGGTATAATGCCTCTTTTCGTATTGATAATCTATGATGTTTTATGAAAGGATAGAATGATGGCGAATAAGCCTTCTGTAAATAAAAGCCGCCTGACTGGCCGCGGACATTTGTTCACCAGTGAATCGGTTACGATGGGACACCCCGACAAAGTAGCCGACCAGATTTCCGATGCGGTACTCGACGCCCTGCTGGCGCAAGACCCGTACAGCCGCGTCGCCTGCGAAACGATGGTAGCAACCGGCTTGGCAATCGTGGCCGGCGAAGTAACCACTAAAGCCAAAGTCAATATCTCGGAAATCATTCGCACCACCATTCGCGAAATCGGCTACAACGACCCAGCGCTGGCTTTTGACGCCGACGGCTGTTCGGTCATGGTCGCCCTCGGCACACAAAGCCCCGATATATCGCAGGGCGTTACCGAAGGACAGGGGCTGCACAGAGAACAGGGCGCCGGCGACCAGGGACTGATGTTCGGCTATGCCTGCAAGGAAACCGCCGCCCTGATGCCGCTGCCGATTCATCTGGCGCACGAACTGACCAACCGGCTGGCAAAACTGCGCGAAACCAAAAAACTCAAATGGCTGCGCCCGGACGGCAAAAGCCAGGTAACCGTCGAATACGGCGACAATGGAAAACCCAAACGCATCCACACCGTCGTCGTCTCCACGCAGCACGCGGAGGATGTTTCCTACAACCAGCTCCGCAAGGAAATCATCAACAAAGTCATCCTGCCGGTACTGCCCAAAAAGCTGGTGGACAAAGATACCATTTATCACATCAATCCCACGGGGCGATTTGTCATTGGCGGCCCGCACGGCGACAGCGGCCTGACCGGACGCAAAATCATTGTCGATACCTATGGCGGACGCGGCGGCCACGGCGGCGGCGCCTTCAGCGGCAAAGACCCCACCAAGGTCGATAGAACCGCCAGTTATATGGCACGCTATATCGCCAAAAACATCGTCGCCGCGGATCTGGCGGACGCCTGCGAAGTGCAGCTCAGTTATGCCATCGGCGTTGCACACCCCATCAGCGTGCTGGTGGACACCGAAGGCACCGCCAAAATCAGCGAGTTCAAAATCGAGGATATCGTCAAAAAACTCTTCCCCCTGACACCCAAGGGAATGATAGAGCATCTGAGACTGCGGCGTCCGATTTTCAAGGAAACCGCACGCAATGGCCACTTCGGCAGAAACCACCCCAATTTCACTTGGGAAAAGACCGACATGGTTCCCGCCCTGCGCAAAGCCGCAGGTCTGCCCCCGCTCAAGAAATAACCCCGCTTTTATGGCAACGCCCATAAAGGCCCTTTTTACTGGGTCTTTATGGGCGTTTTAATTTCACATCCAAACCGCTTACCTCAATGTTATCGGTACTTTTCCCTATAGAACAGGAATTTTACTGATTTTGGATAATTTTCACAGAAAAGGTGCCCTCCCATTGCTTATGTATTAAACGGATGTTTCAATTTGTTATTATAGGACTTTTCTTTTTGGAGCTGCCCGCCGTACTGAAGTTTTTTTGAATACTCCTGATACCTATACTGAATTTTACTGATGTCGCAGATGATTTATTCCGATTCTGCCGGCAGTCGATCAAATCAAACAGCAGGATGATTTGTGTCTAAAATATGGTGATTCTTTAAAAGAAAACGCTGTATTCAAGAACATGAAACTGTCAGTAAAAATCGGTCTTTGGCTTGCGTTGCCTGTCCTGTGGTCAATGATGGGTTTTACCATTTCTGTTTTCAAAATACCTGCAAATTCCGTATCAGGATGTCTTTTTGTAAGGAATTTCCTATGACAAATAGAAGAATTCCCTGCTTAAATCCGTTCATTAAACACTCGAAACATGCTCCGTGCCGTTGCCGATGGTAGAGTATTTTTAAAAAACGGAAAAAACGGACGGCTTGGACTTAGGAACCTGTTTTGGTTGTACCGTCTTGAAACCGAGTAAATGGCTCGCCCGGTTTCAAACACAAGGCGATCATGGAGCCAAACAAAATTTCAAGGAGACACGCGATGTTTAAGAACATGAAACTGTCAATGAAAATCAGCCTCGGGTTTGCTTTGCTGATCCTGATTGCCATCGGTCTGGGCGGTCTGGCAAGCTGGTCGATGATGGGAGTCAAGACAACCGCCATGGTGTTGTCTGAACAGCTTGTGCCGGAGGTCGGCTTGGCTAATGAAGTCGAGCGCGACTCGCTGACGACGATGTACAACGCCCGCGGCTATGCCTTTACGGAGGATACCGGCTTTCTGGATTTGTCCCGTAAAAATCTGGCCGATGTTTTTGAAGCCATCAAGGCCTGTCAGGAACACGCCCAAAAGTTTAGTGACGCCGGCTTGACCGAGAAAGCCAATTTAGCAAACAATAAAGCCACTGAATACCAGAAGCTGCTGGATGAGACTGTAACCATAACTGAAAAACTGCAACATATTCAAGCTAATGCCAACGCCGCCGCTCAGAAATATATGACCGTGTGCGGGGACTTCCTCAAAAACCAAACAGAGGCGCTGAATAAGGAAATCGATACTGCTTTAAGCAAAGAAGCCCAGACTGGCGAGACTGCCATCACTGCTGATAAACTCAAAGAGCGATACATCAAGACCGTCCTCTGCAACGATGTGATTGATTTGGGCAATGCGGTTCGTATTGGGTTCTGGAAAGCCATAGCTTTAAGAGAGCCCAAGATGGTTGAAGAATCCCTGAATCTGTTTGGCAATATCAACGCCAAATTAGATGAACTCAAAGCCGTTACCAGACTGGAAGTCAACCTCAAACAGATTGAAGAATGCCGTGCAACCGGCGCGGAGTATGCCAAAAATATGAGTTCTTATCTGGAAAGCTGGGTTGCGCGTGAAGAACTCGGCAAGAACCGCACAAAAGTCGGCAACGAAGTCTTAGATGCCGCCAAAGCCACGGCAACTGCCGCTATGGAAGAGGCTTCTACTGCATCCCAACACGCTTCCAACTCGCTTAGCACGGCGACGATAACGATGGTTATCGGATTGGGCGCTGGTGTGGTTATCGGCATCTTCCTGTCCATCTTCATCACCCGCAGCATCACACTGCCGATTAACCGGATTATCACAGGGCTTAGTGACGGCGCTGCGCAGGTCTCCAGC
>CAZICJ010000015.1:0-43539 GCA_964537635.1 uncultured Pirellulales bacterium | reverse complement strand
ACCCGAAAACAATTCCACCTTAAACACCTGTCCAGTTTTTGGGGACACGCTCACAGTATCTGATTTTTTGGTAACTTTACTTAACTTATATGCAAAGTAGCATACAAATAAAAGTACAACAATACTCCAGAAAAAAATAAACATTTTCCCAATTAGATAGAATTTTCCTTTATTTTTTTCATTGTCATTAAGGATCTCAATAAGAAAGTTTCGTTTGTTCTTTTGATAAAAACTAAAGTCATACCCAATTATTTCTGGCTCATATGGTCCATAATCTTCTTGCTTAAATCGGTGATTTTTATGAACACTATCAATTGGAGTAGCCTCTATTGTTTGAAATATTCCTATTTCTTTTTTCTCATTTAGTTTTTTGCAAATTTCCTTAAGCCATTGCTCAATTGTTTTTTTATCCTTATTTATGTATTTCGGGTATTTCCCCCCAATGTTATTGCGGCACTTTATCTTATTTATGAAAGAAGCTTCATTTTTATACGCATCCCACCAAAGACGATGAAAACCAATGCCTTTTTCTGCTGCTTCAATGGTATTCGTTACCTTGTTAATATAGATAATATTAAAAACAACAATAACCAAAGAAAAACAGCCAAAAAAATACGAAGGTTCTCCGTTTGTTCCACCTAAACATGTAGCAATCCCGGCAATTAAAAATCCCTGAAATACTAACATCCAATTGATCCGCCTATCAATTAGTTCGTTTTCTTTTTCAATATGCTTCAAAATAATATCTTGTATATTCACGATCTGTTCCTTTTCTTTGTACCAGCTCATGTGAGGGGATTCCCGACATCCGCAGTCGTGTTTACAGGTGCCAGAACGCCAGAACGCCAGAACGCCTGAACACCCTGCTAAACTAGTCTGATTTTACCCACTCTGATTCATCCTTTCAACCATTTTATTTCGTCCGTTGTTTCCATCTCGTTCATAGTGTGTACTCTCCGTATCGCGGCAGGGATACGGCTCTGCAGGAATGCAACCGGAGCAGGCCACTGATGGCAGAGTTATTGACGGATACGGGTAAAATCTACTGGGGGGGGGGGATATTTCGATTGGGCTGTAACCATTCCCGAACCGATCTTCGTTTTACTGCTGGGCTTTGGCGCGTTGTTTTAGCGGCCAAAGGCGAGGTTATTTTAAATCTCCCAATTTCTCATCCGGCCAACCGGCTGTCGGGGAATTGCAGTGATGCGCGCAACAAAAAAAGGCGAGATTCGACATCCCGCCCTCCTCGCTATGATGGCTCTTTCAAATAGTTTGTTCTGCCAGGGGCGGCTTACTGTTGAACTTGGTCAAAAACGCCTGACCTGACACAGAGCCGCTCGCCTTTGAGGAACAGGTAACCAAATCAGGTTACTGTTTTAGAGTCCATTCTAAGCAACTGTATTGTTATCTCAAACATGTTAGGATAAAATGACCGGAAAATGAGAATATTATTAGCAGTGAAATAATGGGGCGCGGGAAATTTAGAATTGAGAATTTACAATTGAGAATTCAGGAGGGGAAGAAGTTTTAAGTTTTGAGTTGTCGGATTTAACACCCCCTCTTGGCTTGGCCGTACTCCCCCTTGAGAAAGGGGAGAGCTTTGTTTTTTTAGGGGATGGCGGGGAGAAATATCGGATAAAATACTTCACATTTTGGGGCGTTGCGGATAAGATAGTCCGCCTGTGATTATCTGCGCTGTTGGTCGGGCGGCAAGTGTGTTTGTAAGTGATTGAAATAAATGGAATTAGCGGTTTTTATGGACTTATATTAAGGACAGGAAATAACGTGAAACAGTGGCGGATTGAGATAACCAGCCGGACAGGCAATCGTGATGTGCATGGTCAGGCGGTGCTGGCCGACATCAAGGAATTGGCGATAGATTCTGTCGAGAATGTGTTTTTCGCCAAAGTGTTTCTGATAGAGGCGGATTTTGATGAGGCGTTTGCCCATCGGGTTGCTAGGGAGTTGCTGGCCGACCCGGTCTGTCAGGATTATATCCTGGGTCGAAGCATCGTGCCGGCCGGACCGATGCCGGCGACGCTGATTGAGGTGCATTTGAAAAGCGGCGTAACCGACCCAGTTGCCGAGTCGGTGTTTTCGGCGCTCAAAGATATGGGGGCGGCCACTGTGCAAAGCGTGCGCACCGCCCGCAAGTATATCCTGCTGGGCAATGTGAGCGCTGAACAGGTGCAGACCATCAGCCGCCGAGCCCTTGCCAACGACTGCATTGAAGAAGTCGTGCTGGGGATGGAAGCCGAACCGCCAAGTCCGCATACGCAGTCGTATCAGATGCATCTGGTGCATATCCCGATTCTGCAATTGGATAATGAGGGATTGGTGCGGCTCAGCAAGGAGCGGGATTTGTTCCTGACGCTGGCAGAGATGCAGACGATTCAGGCGTATTTTGCGCGGATTGGACGCGAGCCGACGGATATCGAACTGGAATCGCTGGCACAGACGTGGAGCGAGCATTGTGTCCACAAGACGCTCAAGAGTGCGGTGGATATGGAGATGGATGGCAAGACGATTCACTTCGATAATTTGCTCAAAGAGACGGTGTTTAAGGCGACACAGGAACTGGCAAAGGACTGGTGCATTTCGGTCTTTGCGGATAACGCGGGCGTCATTGAGTTTGAAGATGACATGGCGGTCTGCTTTAAGGTTGAGACGCACAATCACCCATCGGCGCTGGACCCGTATGGCGGTGCGGCGACGGGGATAGGCGGCGTGATTCGCGACCCGATGGGGACGGGGATGGGCGCCAAGCCGATAGCCAATACGGATGTTTTCTGTTTTGGCCGGCCGGACATACCGCTGGCCGATGTGCCAAAGGGCGTGCTGCATCCGCGCCGCGTGATGAAGGGCGTTGTGTCGGGCGTGCGGGATTACGGCAACCGGATGGGCATACCGACGGTTAACGGGGCGGTGTATTTTGACGACCGGTATATGGCCAATCCGCTGGTATTTTGCGGCAATGTGGGTCTCATCCCGCGCGATAAATGCTTCAAGCATCAAAAGCCGGGCGATTATATCGTGGTTGTCGGCGGCCGGACAGGACGCGATGGGATTCACGGGGCGACATTCTCCAGCGGCGAGATGACGCACGAACACGAGACGATTTTTTCGCATGCGGTGCAAATCGGCAACGCGATTACCGAAAAGAAGATGCTGGATGTGCTGCTGACGGCGCGCGACCGGGATTTATATGATTCGATTACCGACTGCGGTGCCGGCGGGCTTTCCAGCGCGGTAGGCGAAATGGGCGAAAAACTGGGCGCGGTGGTGGATTTGGATAAGGTGCCGCTCAAATACGCAGGCTTGAGCTATACGGAAATCTGGATTAGCGAAGCCCAGGAGCGGATGGTGATTGCGGTGCATCCGGATAAGCTGGATGAGATTCTGGCGCTGTTTGCCTCCGAGGATGTGGATGCGACGGTCATCGGGCGTTTCAGTGAGGATAAGCAGTTGGTGCTTCGCTACAACGGGCAGGAAGTCGGGCGGCTGGAGATGGAATTTCTGCACGAGGGCATTTGCAAGTTTTCGCGCAAAGCGGTGTGGAAGACTCCGAAACTGTCCGAACCGATGCTGACGGAAAAATCTGATTATACCGACGACCTCAAGGGAATTTTGTCGTCGTATAATGTTGCCAGTAAGGAATGGATTATTCGTCAATACGACCACGAGGTGCAGGCGGCCAGCGTGATTAAGCCGCTGGTCGGCGTGGTCAATGATGGGCCTTCGGATGCGGCGGTGATTCGTCCGCTGTATCGCAGCGATAAAGGGCTCGCGATGGCCTGCGGGATGAATCCGTGCTATGGGGATATCGACCCGTACTGGATGGCGCTGGCGGGTGTCGATGAGGCGATTCGCAATTTGATTTGCGTCGGCGCCCGGTATGACCGGATTGCGGTGCTGGATAATTTCTGCTGGGGCGATTGCAGCCGGCCGGAGACGTTCGGGACGCTGGTGCGGGCGGCGCAGGCGTGCTATGATGCGGCCAAAATCTATGGGACGCCGTTTATTTCGGGCAAGGATTCGCTCAATAACGAATTCCGCTGCGAGGATGGCCGGCGGATTGCGATTCCCTCGACGCTGCTGATCAGCGCTATCGGTATTGTGGATGATGTGAATCGTTGTATCACGATGGATGCCAAGTCGGCGGGCAACCTGCTGTTTGTGGTGGGCTTGACGGCCAACGAATTGGGCGGCTCGCATTATTACCGCCTGCAGAATCTGGTTGGGGCGACGGTGCCGAAAACGGATATTGCCCGTGCAGCACGAACGGCACAGGCGCTTGCCGGCGCGATTGCCGATGGATTGGTGCGAAGCTGCCATGACTGTTCCGAGGGCGGGCTGGCGGTGGCGCTGGCGGAAATGGCGTTTGCCGGCGGGCTGGGTATCGATGCGGATTTGCGGGGATTGGCCGCGTCGGCGGATTGCGTCCGCACGGACAGCCAGTTGTTCAGCGAATCGACCGGCCGCTATGTCGTGGAAATCGCGCCCGAACAATTCAGCGCCTTTGCCAAACGGGTGTCGGATTTACCATTTGGGCAAATCGGTAAGGTGACGGATTCGGGACGGTTAGTCATTCGCAGCCGCAGCGGCAAGGCGGTTATTGACGCGGATGTGATGGAATTGAAAGACGCCTGGCAAAAACCGCTGGCGTGGAACTAACTCAAAACTCAAAACTTAGAACTTAAAACTAATGTGGACAGCCCTGCGGGCTGAAGAAATGAATATGGAACAGGTTAAAGTATTAGTCTTGCGTGCGGCGGGCGTTAATTGCGACCTTGAGACGCAGGTTGCGTTTGAATTGGCGGGAGCGGTCGGCGAACGGGTGCATATCAATCGGGTGATTGAAAATCCGGCGATGCTGGAAGCGTATCAGATATTGGTGTTTCCGGGTGGATTCAGTTTTGGCGACGATGTGGCCGCCGGCAAGATTCTGGCCAATCTGGTCGTGCATCATTTGACCGAGCCGCTGCATCGGTTTATCGCTGCGGGCAAGTTGGTGCTGGGGATATGCAACGGGTTTCAGGTGCTGATTAAGACGGGACTGCTGCCGGACCTGGACGGCAAAGCGTGTCCGGATGTGAACAATATGCCCGCGACGCTGATGGATAACGACAGCGGCAAATATGAAGACCGCTGGGTGCATTTGCAGCCGGCAACGGACCGGTGTGTGTTTGTGGATGCGGGGCGGAGGCTGTATCTGCCGATTGCTCACGGCGAAGGCAAACTGGCGGTGCGGGATGCCGCGACGCTGGAAAGCATTCGCAACGGCGGCTTTGCAGCGTTTCGCTATGTGGATGCAGACGGTAAGCCGGGCGGCTTTCCGATCAACCCCAACGGGTCGATTGACGATATCGCGGCACTGACCGACAGCACGGGGCGCGTGATGGGGATGATGCCGCATCCGGAACGGTTTGTGCGGTGGACACAGCATCCGCATTGGACGCGGCTGGCCAAAAGAGACGGCGACGCCGATGGGATGACGATTTTTACCAACGCGGTCAACTACGTCCGGGCAAATTTATAAACGAAAGATGGAAGAACAATGATTACGGTTAATGAAAACTTTCTCAAACTCAAGGCGGGGTATTTGTTTCCGGAAATCGGCCGCCGTGTTGCGGCATACTGCAAAGCCAATCCGACAGCGCCGGTGATTCGGTTGGGTATCGGCGATGTAACCGAGCCGCTGCCGCAGGCGGTTCTTGCGGCGATGCATGAAGCCGTTGACCAGATGGGCAAACGCGAGACATTCAAGGGCTATGGGCCTGAGCAAGGGTATGATTTTCTGCGTAAGACCATTGCCGAAAACGATTATGCCAGCCGCGGGGCGAAGGTGGACGCCGATGAGATTTTTGTCAGCGACGGCGCCAAGTGCGACACGGGCAACATTCAGGAAATTTTCGGGCTGGATAATGTGATTGCCGTAACCGACCCGGTGTATCCGGTGTATGTGGATACCAATGTGATGGCCGGCCGCACCGGTGATTGCGACGCCAACGGCCGCTATGCGGGGATTGTGTATCTGCCCTGTACGGCTGAAAACGGCTTTGTGCCGGAATTGCCCAAAGAGAAGGTGGATTTGATTTATCTGTGCTATCCGAATAATCCGACCGGGGCGACGGCAACCAAAGACCAGTTGAAAAAATGGGTTGAGTATGCCCGCAGTCATAAGGCATTGATTTTGTTCGATGCGGCATACGAGGCGTTTATTCAGGATACATCCCTGCCGCATTCGATTTATGAAATCGATGGAGCCAGAGAAGTTGCCATCGAGTTTCGCAGTTATTCCAAGACGGCCGGTTTTACCGGCGTTCGCTGTGCGTTTACCGTTGTGCCAAAAGGCTTGAAGGTCTATACGCGGGATGGTCAGGCGGTGGAATTGGCGCCGATATGGAACCGCCGGCACTGTACAAAATTCAACGGTGTCAGCTACATCACGCAGGTCGGCACGGCGGCGGTTTACAGCCCGCAGGGCAAGCAGCAGGTGCGTCAGATTGTCGATTTGTATATGTCCAATGCCGCCCAGATGGTCGGCTCACTGACGAAGATGGGCTATACGGTCTTTGGCGGCCGCAATGCCCCGTATGTCTGGGTCAAAACGCCCAAGGGTGTTGGGTCGTGGGGGTTCTTTGATTTGCTGCTGAGTAAAGCCAATGTCGTCGGCACGCCGGGCGCTGGCTTCGGCGCGGCGGGCGAAGGCTATTTGCGTTTGAGCGCCTTTAATCAGCCGGACAAGGTCAAAGAGGCAATGGAACGGATCGCAAAACTGTAAGAAAACATCGACAGAAGATGGAATTTCGGGGAAGATGGAACCACAGATTTCGCAGATTACACAGATAGATAAAAAAGATGCTTTTAGCTACGAGATTATCGGGGCGGCAATGGAGGTGCATCGTGAGTTGGGACCGGGTTTTTTAGAAGCGGTCTATCAAGAGGCGATGGAAATCGAGTTTAGGAGTCGCAAGGTTGAATTTATTGCGCAGCCGCAGATTAAACTTTATTATAAACAGGTTGCGATGGATAGATTTTACAAGCCGGATTTTATCTGTTTCGGTTCTCACCTGGTCGAAATCAAATCTGAATCGTGTTTGACAAAAATAGATGAAGCACAGATTATCAATACGCTCAAAGCATCTCGATTATCAATTGGTCTGTTAATCAATTTCGGTCAATCTTCGCTAAAGTACCAGAGATTCGTTTATGGTTAAAATGGAGAGCCTTTTAATTATCTGTGAAATCTGTGTAATCTGTGGTTTTAAAAAAAGTGGTTTCAGAAAAATATGATGGATACGACAATAGCGTATGTGGGTCTTGGGTCTAATAAAGGCGACAAGCGTTTGTGCATTCAGTCGGCAATAGAGAGGTTGTCGCAGACGGATGGTGTACAGGTGATTGCCCAAAGTTTGCTGTACACGTCGTCGGCTTTGTCGCTGTCTGGCGGCCAGCCGGACTATCTGAATGCGGTTGCGGAAATTCAAACATCCCTGTCGCCGATGGATTTGCTTAAGGTACTGCATAGCATTGAAATTCATCTTGGGCGTGTGCGCGGGGAAAAATGGGCGGCTCGCACTATCGATTTGGATTTGCTTTTGTATGGTGACCGAATAATCCGTGAGGCGACGCTGTGCGTTCCGCATCCGCAATTGCATCTGCGCAATTTTGTCCTCGATGGGCTTGTGCAGCTTTGTCCGCAAACAGTACATCCGGTTTTCAAGCAAAGTATGAGCGTGCTGGCGGCTCGGCTCCATGGGCAAAATTATTTTATCGACACGGCAAAGCCGCAGTTGATTTCGATTGCCGGCCTGATTGGCGTCGGCAAAACCACGCTGACTGAGCGGCTGAGCGGCTGTCTTGGCGGCGCGGCCATTTATGAGGAATACGACAAAAATCCCTATTTAGCCAAAGTCTATGCCGGCCAGACAGAACTGGCGCTGCAGTCGGAGTTGTATTTTTTGTCCAGCAGTGTCCGGCAGTTATCAGCGGATATGCTGGAGGCGGGTCGGGTTTATATCAATGATTTTGTATTTGAAAAAGCGATTATTTACGCCCAAAGCTGGCTGGGCGAGGCGGATTTGGCGGAGTACCGCAGGCTTTATCAGGCGCACCGTCAGAAAATCAGCCCGCCGGCGCTGGTGATTTATTTGCAGGACACCGCCGAAAACTGCCTGTCGCGGATTCATCGCCGCCAGCGTCCATTTGAACAAAATATCCAAACGGACTTTCTGCTGCGGCTGGAAACATGGTATAATGAGCTGTTCGCGAACTGGACAGCGTGTCCGGTGATTCGGATTGGCGCCGGCCAATGCAGGATGCAATCGCAGGTTCTGGATTTGGCACAGGAAATCAAGCACTATATCGCATACGAGGATAAAGGATAATGCGGGTAATAGAGACCATCGAGCAAATGCGTCAGGTGTCGGCAGCCGCCCGCAAGCACGGGCAGCGTGTGGGCTTTGTGCCGACGATGGGGGCGCTGCACGCCGGCCACGGCTCGCTGATACAGCGGGCAAGGCGGGAGTGCGGTTTTGTGGTTGTCAGCATTTTTGTCAATCCCACACAGTTTGGCCCCGGCGAAGACTTGAACAAGTACCCGCGTCCGTTCGAGGAGGATATCGCCTATTGTCAATCGCTGGGCGCCGATGCGGTCTTTGCTCCCAGTGCCGCACAGATGTATCCATCCGAGCAGATAAGCTGGGTGGATGTGGAGCGGATAACCGATGGACTTTGCGGGGCATGTCGGCCGGGGCATTTTCGCGGCGTGGCGACCGTCTGTGCCAAACTATTCAATATCGTCGGGGCGGATGTTGCCTATTTCGGCCAGAAAGATGCCCAGCAGGCTGCCGTGATATGCAGAATGGTCGCCGACCTCAATATCCCAATTCATATTGAAGTCTGTCCCATTGTTCGCGAGCCGGATGGGCTGGCGATGAGCAGTAGAAACCGGTACCTGTCCGCCGCCGACCGCCAAAAAGCTGTCTGCCTGTACCAAGCCCTTAGTGCCTGCCGGGATGAGATAAAAAAAGGTAAGAAAGATACAGTATTATTGGCAGAGCTAATGAAGAAAATCCTTGCCGATGCCGGCGGAAATCCGGAATATGTCGCGATTGTGGATGCACAATCCCTTCAACCCGTACCTGAAATCCGCAGCAAGGCGTTGGCGGCGATTGCCTGTCGGATTGGAACGACGCGACTGATAGATAATATGCTCATAGACGACTTGAATAGCGGTTCTTTTCTGTTATAATGCCCGCTTTACGGATACGGATTTAGATTACAGGAAAATAGTTGATGTTTTTGAAAGCCTTAAAAGGAAAACTTCACAGAGCCCGGATCACGCAGACCAAGATTGATTATCCGGGTTCCATTGCGATTGATGTTGATATGCTGCAAATGGCGGGGATTCATACCTACGAACAGGTTTTGATTGCCAATGTCTCCAACGGCCAGCGTGTCGAGACGTATGTGGTGCCTGCGCCGGCCGGCAGTCGGGATATCATCATTCTGGGCGCTGCGGCAAAGCTGTTCGACCCCGGCGATATCGTGATTATTATGAACTTCGCCTATTACACGCCGCAGGAGTTGGCGGTCCATAAACCCCGTGTATTGAGTTTTGACGAAAAAAATCATTTCGAGCTGGTGGATAGATAGGACGATGTTCCCGCATTTGTTTGAATTGCCGTTTTTGCATACGACCATCAAGAGCTACGGCACGATGATGGTCGTTGGTTTCTTGGCGGCAATGTGGGTGATGGCTCGGATGACAAAGCGGTTGGGGCACAACCCGGAGCTGATCAAAAATGCGGCGCTGTATGCGTTGATAGCCGGCGTGGCGGGGGCGCGGGTCTTTTTTGTGCTTCACTATCCAAGCCAATTCAAGGATTTTCTGTCGGTGTTTGCCGTCTGGCAGGGAGGGTTGGAGTTTTTGGGCGGCGTGATGTCGGCGGTGGTTTTCCTGATTGTGTATCTCCGCTATAAGAAGCTGCCGGCGATGGTCTATTTTGATGTGATGGCCGTCGGTCTGATGATTGGATTGGGCTTTGGCCGCATGGGGTGTTTTCTCAACGGCTGCTGCTACGGCAAGATTACAGCCTGTCCCGTCGGCGTTCACTTTCCGTATGATTCACCCGCCTACAACAGCCAGGTGCGCCCCGATCCGGCACGAGGACGGATGGAGCCGCAGTTAAAAATCCCCAATGATTTTTTCGGGTGGCTTTCTGAGGATGGCAAGGATTGGATACCCGCATCCGGCGAAGAAGTTGGCAGGGCGCCTCTGAAACCCTATACAATGCTGACCGATGAACAAAAGCAGCAAGTCAAAGATATTTATCGTTGTTTGCAAGTGCATCCGACGCAGCTTTATGAAACCGGTTATGCGTTTATCCTGGCGGGTGTGCTGTACCTGCTCTGGCGGCAGTGGGCGCTATCTATGTCGGGCATGACGCTGTCGGCGGCGCTGTGCCTGTATGCCCCGCTGCGTTTTCTCAATGAAATCCTTCGTGATGATAATCCGTTTGAATACGCCTGGTGGACGGTTTATAAGGGCGGCACTATCTCCCAAAATATCTGCATTTATATGATGATTTTAGGCTTGTCGCTGGCGGCGTATCTGCTTTGGCGCGGCAGGCGCCCTGTGTCTTATTAAGCGATTTTTTCCAGCATTTTTTTCCACGTCTGGATATGACCGACCTCATCGGCCTGGTCTTTTTCGATCGTTTTTCGGGTTGCCTGGTCCCAGGGGGCGGCTTGCAGCAGTTCGCTGTAATGATGGACGGCCTTGGTTTCGACCCAGACACCGATTTTCAGGATGGCTTTGGGACCCAGCAGCCGCGACCCCGTGCCGAAGACAAGCCCCACAATCCACCACGCCCAGCGAAACAGGCTCGGCTTGAATCCATATTCGTACAGCCGCACCAGAAAATCGGAGATATGCGTCTGTTCATTGCACATTGCGGTGATAAGTTCTTTGTTGAGATCGTTTTCCTTGCCGGTAATTTGGAAGCGGTAGGTATTGGTCGCCATAATTTCCAGGCTGTGCAGGGTTTGCAGCGCCTTTTTGACATTCTTTCGCTCTGCCGGCGTTAATGCCCTGCCGCGAAAGGCGATGTCGTTTTTGCCGATGGCCGGCCGAACAATTGAAATATCGTATTGGTTCAGATTGGCAGTCATAGAATACTCCTTTTAATCATCAATTGGGTGCAGTTTATCACAAGAGACTGCGGGTTGTCAAGCGATAAAACGGCGCCACGGGCCGGCGGGGTCAGCGAGGAAAAGCATATAGGTATATATGTATATGGGTGTATAAGGAGAGAACCTAAGGATGGGCGCGGAATTCCCAGTTTATTTAGGGGAATTTGTTGGCAACGGCCGGCCAGCTGCTTATAATTCGTGGGGAAAGAAGACTGAAATCAGGAGTCAGAAGACAGAAGTGGAATTTTGCTGGGTTTATTTTTACTCAGCCTGTCGGACTGGACTGTGTTATAGCGGCCTTTCGGGACGAGAGGGTCGAAGTTGCGGGACAGGTTGGACAGATAGGACAGATACGGACCAACATGGATGAGGCAGTGGAATATGAGATACCAAATTTCGAGGCTGGGTATGCCATTAAAGGTTGAATTATGACAGTACAATACATATTAGGGCGTGCGGGGTGCGGCAAGACGCGGTGGTGCATCGAGGCGATTGCCAAAGCCCTGCGTGCCGGCGGCGACCAGAAGCTGGTGTTTTTGGTGCCGGAACAGGCGACCTTTGGGGCGGAGCGGACGATATTGTCGGCTATCGGGGGGGCGGGTAGCGGATTCAGCCGGCTCCAAGTGCTTTCGTTTAATCGGCTTGCGTATCGGCTGTCGCCGCATCGACAGGGTGCGGAGCTGTCGGCGATGGGTCAGCAGATGATATTATCGCTGATTTTATCGCAGCAGGGCGAGCATCTGCGGATTTTTGGGCCGATTGCTCACAAGCCGGGACTGGCGGGGACTCTGGCGGTGTTAATCGGGCGGCTGGAACAGGCGGATTGTACGCCAGCCGCACTGCGGGCAATGGCGGCAGAGACGCTTGCCAAAGAGCCCGGCAATTTGGCAGCGCTGAAATTTGACGACATTGCGACAATCTATGCCGCGTATCGGGAGTTTTTTGAGAGCGGGTTTGTCAATCCCGACCAGCACTTGAGCGCCGCCGGACAACAAATCCGGCCATCGGGGATGTTTGAGGGCTGCCGGCTGTGGGTGGATGGATTTTCGGATTTCACCGTTGTGCAGCGCAATTGTCTGATGGAGTTGATTCGGACGGCACAGGCGACGGATATCGCATTTTGCGTGGATGCCGAGACGATTGATATCGATACGCTGGATGCCGACCAGATTGACCCGGCGGGATTGTTTGCCCCGACGGAGCGGACGCTGGCGGAACTGACGGCGATATTGCGGCAGTGTCATATTGAGCTTGCCAAGCCGGTCAAACTGCCGTCGGGTATGCGGTTTAAGGCGTCGGCGGCGCTGGGTCGGATTGAATCGCATTTGTATGGCCGGCAGGAATGCGAAAAGATGGCGGCCGGCGGGGCGGTCGAATTGAACAAATATCCGACGGTGCGGGCGGAGGCGATGGGGGTTGCTCAGCAGATAGCGCGATTGGTTCGCGAGTGCGGTTATCGGTATCGGGATATCGCGGTTATTGTGCCGAGTTTGCCGCTGTATCAGGATTACTTGCAGGCGGCGTTCGAGCGGTATGGGGTGGCGTACTTCTTAGACCGTCCGCGTGAGCTGGTGACGCATCCGGCGGTCGAATTGCTAACGACAGCGCTGGATGCGGTGCGGACAGGGCTGGGGACGGCGGCGATGCAGACCTATTTGAAGCGGAGTCTGTGCGGGCTGACGCAGCATCAGGCGGATATGCTGGATTCATACTGCAAAGCGGCCGGGATTCGGACGGCGGACTGGAACAGTAAGCAGGATTGGCCGGCGGGGATTGCCGAGTCGCTAAAGATGGACGCCAGGCAGATTGAGGCGGGTCGGCGGCAATTGACCGCCCCGCTGGTGCGGCTGCGGGAACGGTTTGCCGAAGGGCTGACAGCGGGCGAGGCGGCAGCGGCGGTCTGGGAGTATTTGGAAGGGCTGGACATCCGCAAGCGGCTTGACGAACAATCGCAGACAGATACCAATGATGAGCGGTATGCGCATCGGCGGCTGTGGAAGAAATTGCTGGAACTGCTGGATGAGTTTTGTTTGGTGTTCGGGGCGCAGCGGCTGGAGCCGGCCGCGGCGCTGGATGTTTTGACGCAATCGCTGCAAAGCCTGACGCTCAAGCAGATTCCGGCGGCGCTGGATCAGGTGCTGGTCGGATCGATTGAGCGCAGCCGGCATCCGGATATTCGTGCGGCATTTGTGGTGGGGGCGACGCAAACGCATTTCCCATCGCCGCTGCCGTCGGAGGGGATTTTGACGGATGCGGATTTGCGGTTTGCTCAGAAGCGGCAGTTTTATCTGGGCGACACTATCGAGCAGATGTTGTCCAACCGGCGGTATCTGGCCTATATTGCTCTGACGCGGCCGAGCCGCAAATTGGTGATTAGTTATCCGGCGGCGGATGAGGGCGGCAAGGTATGTACGGCCTGGGGCGGATTGGAGCGGATTGCGGGGCTGTTTAGCGATGTGCGTGTACGGTATCAGACCAGCGAGATTGCGGATGCGGGGCAACTGCTGTCGGGGTCGGATGCGGCGGAGTGGATAACGGGTACGCTGGGGGCGGATGCGGGAGCAGATGCGCCGGCCAGACAAACTGCCGCGGCGCTGCTGGCGGCTGTTCGGGGCGGTCAATTGCCGGCGATGGATGGATATCTGGCAATGATGGAGCAGGCGCTGGCGTACCGCAATCGTGCAGTGCTGGACCTGCCTGCCGAACAGATTGCGCGCTGGCCGTTTTATACATCCGTCAGTCAATTGGAGACGTTTGCTAAATGCCCGTATCAGTATTTTGCCAAGTATGTGCTGGGGCTGTCGGAGCAGAAGCGGTTGAGTCTGGAGCCGGTGGATATCGGTAAGCTGTATCATACGCTGCTGTCGGCGGTGTTTGAGCGGCTGCGGCGGGAAGGGCTTAACTGGCATAGCGTGGAGCCGCAGCAACTGTGCCAGTGGAGTCATCAGGAAGCTGAGCGGCTGCTTGTTGAGGATGCTCAACTGGCGGCATTTTTGCGGCAGGGACCGCATTGGGAGTTTATCATTCGTCAGGCGGTGTCACGGCTGGATTCGCTGCTGCGGTCGCTGGCGGCGATGTGCGGGGCGGGGCAGTTTCGCCAGACGGCGGCGGAATACAAATTCGGGGGTGATAATGCGTATCCGACGATTAAACTTGAGTCGGGCAGGCAAGTGCGCCTGACGGGGTATATCGACCGATTGGATACGGCCAACATTGACGGCCGTCTGACGGCGCTGATATTTGATTACAAGAAAAGCGGATGCAAAAAATTCAGTTGGCGGGAATTTTATCACGGGCTGGATTTGCAGCTTGCGGTGTATCTGCTGGCGGCGCTGGATATTCGTCTTGGGGGACGCAGGATCGAACAGGTTGCCGGTGCGTTTTATGTGCCGATAGAGAAGTCGTATGAAAAATCCAATTCTGTACCAGCGGATACGGACGAAATGGTTATTCATAAATCGAACGGCGTATTTAACGGGCAGTTTGCGGATAGTCTGGATGCGGAAACCGAATCGGGAAGGAGTCGGTTTTATAATTTTGGCCGCAGTAAAGATGGGCAATATGGATGGTATGAGACCAGCGGGGCAGTTCGTCCGGCGTCGTTTCAGGTGTTTTTGAACCGCACGCGCGAACTGATTGGCAGTCAGGCGAAAGCGATTGCTTCGGGCGTGATTGATATCAAGCCGTATTGTCTGGGGACGCAAACGCCCTGTTCGAATTGTGATTTTCGGGCGCTGTGCAAATTCGACTGGCAGATCAACGATTACCGCAATCTGGAGGCAAAGGATAAATGGGATGTACTGGGCGAGCCGAAAGAAGCGGCAGCAAAAGAGCCAAAAAAAGGCAAGCGGAAAGCCAAGGGAGGCGGCGATGAGTAAGGTGCAATGGACAGCCAGTCAGCGGCGGGCAATCGAGACGGTCGGTCGGGATGTGCTGGTAACAGCGTCAGCCGGCACGGGCAAGACGGCGGTGCTAAGCAGCCGCTGTGTGCATCGGTTGTGTGCTGATGAGGCGGCTGCGGAAATAGACCGGCTGCTGGCGCTGACATTCACGGATGCGGCCGCACAGGAGATGCGCGAGCGTATCGGGCGGATGCTGCAGGAAGCATATCAACAAGCCCCATCGCCGCGGCTGGCGCGTCAACTGCTGCTGCTGGATGCGGCTTCCATCGGCACGATTCACTCGTTTTGCCGCAAGCTGCTCAATGAGTATTTTTATTTAATCAATCTTGATCCATCCTTTACGGTGCTGGATGAAGACCAGCGGACACTGATCGAGTCGGACTGTCTGGATGCGGCGCTGGAAGAAGCCTGGCAGGACCCGCAGTTGGTGGATGGATTAAAGGGCTTGTTGAACGGTCGGCCGCTGAACCCGGGGCGAAATAATTTTGTTGAGCGGATTGTGAGCCTGTCGCATTATCTGGACAGCGTGGCGGGGCGGGAGGCGTTTTATGAGCGTGCCGCAGCGATGACCGATGCGTGCGGCCAACAGCAGCTTGCGGAACTCTATGCGGGCTATTTTCACGACCAGTTAAATCAATGCCGCCGGATGCTGCTGGGCGCCCAATCGCTGAATCGTCGCTATTTCGGCGAGGAGTATCTGCTGGGGTATATTCAGCGGATTATAGATGCGGTTGTCGAACCGGCAATCAAGATGGCAGATGAACAAGATATGGCTGGACTGGGGCGTTTGATTCAATCTGTAGATTTTAGCGGAATGCCCAGGCAGGACAAAAACAAATATAATCCCGCTCAATCCAGCCAGGTCAAGTCTTTTGTGGATGAAGCAAGAGAAACCATCAAGGGGATGAAGGAGTTTGTGATACTGAATTCGCGGCATCTTGCCCAAATCAGCCCATTGGTACGGCAGCAGACGCGGACGCTGGTCGAATTGCTCAAGCGGTTTGACCGTCAGTATGCCGCCGCCAAAAGCAGGCTCGATGCGCTGGACTTTGCCGACCTGGAACATCAAGCCCTGTCACTGCTGACGAAGCACCCTGCGGCGGCGGAGGCGATTGCCAGCCGCTATGACTTTATTCTGGTCGATGAGTATCAGGATATCAACGCCGTGCAGCAGAGCATCTTGTCGGCAATCAGCCGCAAGGACAATGTCTTTGTGGTCGGCGATGTCAAGCAAAGCATTTATGGATTTCGCCAGAGCTGTCCGGATATTTTTCTCCAGCGGCTTGACGAAGCTTCGGATGAGCCGGATGCGGCGGGTGTGCCGCTGCGTGTGGATTTGAAGGAGAATTTTCGTTCGCGCAAAGAGATTCTGGATTTTGCCAATGCGGTTTTTATGCGGATTATGCGGCCGTCGATTGCGGGGATGAGGTATGATGACCGTGCGATGCTGACGCCGGGATTGGATTATCCGCCGCTTGCCGCCGGACAGGCTGCCGAGGCGGTCGAATTGACGGTGCTTGATGAAACAGATGATTCGAAAAGCACAACGGATGACGACTCAAATGAATCGCAGGGGGATTCGGATGAGCCGCAAACGGGACAAGGCGGTATTTCGTCAGCACAGCGTCAGGCGGCATATATCGCCGGCCGGATTCGTCAGATGGTTGGGGCTGATACGGGCAGAGCGGAGTTTCAGGTATGGGATAAGGCCGCCGAGCAGATGCGGGATGTCCGCTACGGCGATATCGTGATTTTGATGCGGTCGCCCGGCAGTCATGCGGCGGCGTATGTGGAGCTGCTGCGTCTGGCACAGATACCGGTCAGTAGCCAGAATGCCTGCGGGTATTTTGCGGCGACGGAGGTGGCCGACTGTCTGGCACTGCTCAAGACGCTGGATAATCCGCTGCGGGATATTGACCTGGCCGCGGCGCTGCGCAGCGCGCTGTTTGGATTTACGGATACGGAACTGGCGACCATCTGCCTTGCCGACGGCAGCCGCCGCAGGGATGCCAAGCCGCTGTATGACCGGATGACGGCTTTTGTCGAAAAGGCACAGGATGTGCCGCTGGTGTGGAAAATCCGTGCGGCGATGGGACGGCTGGACCAGTGGCGGCAGTTGTCGCACTGCAAGCCGCTTGCCGAGGTGATTTGGCATATTTTTGAGACGACCGGATTTCTGGCGTTTGTCGCGGCACTGCCCAATGGTCAGCAGCGCAAGGCAAACCTGCTTAAACTGCACGACCGGGCGGTGCAGTTTGGCGGCTTTGCGGCGGCGGCGGCTGGAGCGGCAGGCGTCTCGGAGTTTGTCGCATTTCTGGAAGATTTGCTTGAGGAGGATAAGGACTGGGCGGCGGCAGAGCCGGACAGCAGCCAGGACAACAGCGTGCGGATGATGAGCATCCATAAAAGCAAGGGGTTGGAGTTTCCGGTGGTTTTTCTGGCCGAATTAAACCGTAAATTCAACCAGCGGGATACTGCCGGCGATTGTCTGATTGATTCGGATATGCTGGGTCTGGAACTGATTGATGCAGATCGAGGGCTGCGGCTGGCGTCTCCGATTCATCAGCTTATCAAACTTCGGCAGCAACAGAAGAGTCTTGCCGAAGAAATGCGGATTTTGTATGTGGCGATGACGCGGGCGCGCGAACGGCTTGTTTTAACGGCCAGCCGCAAACTGAATGCCTGTCGGGAACTTGTCAATGGCTGTGCTGTAACCGAGCCGCTTGCGGACTGGCAATTGGCAAAGGCCGGCACCCTGTTCGACTGGCTGCTGATGGCATTGGCTCATCAACCCGCCTTTGTCGGCCTGTTTGACGAGGATGCGGCGCCCGAATCGGTTGTGCTGGATCTGCTGACTGCCAAACGCATTGGCCGCCAGCGGCTGGAAACGATGACGCGGGATATTCTTGACGCTAAACGCAATCGTCTGCGGCAGCCGCCTGCCGAATTATCCGCAGCGGCACAATCCGCAGCCGCCGCGACGGTCCAGCAGGTTGCCGCCAATCTTGATTGGTGTTATCCCTGTCAGCCGTTGACGACGCTGCCGGCCAAATATTCGGTCAGCGAACTGACACATCGGGATGATGAATTCGCCAGACCCCAATTGAGTTATGCACTGTCAGCGATACCGCTGGCGGTCAGCGCCGCTGCGGACTCTGCCGGTTCGATGGGATTGTTGGCTGGCAGTGCGGCGCATCTGGTGTACCAGCATCTGGATTTGTCGGCGGCGGTCAATGCGCCGGCGGTCGAGGCGGTCATCGGACGGCTGGTGGAGCAAGGGTTGATGTTGCCTGCGGTTGCGCAGACGCTGGATGCGGCGGCAATAGCAACGTTTTTCGAGACCGACTGCGGCAAGCTGGCAATTGCCAATCCTGCCGGCGTGCTGCGTGAATGGCCCTTTACGATGGCCCTGGCGACCGAGCATTTGAATGTGCCGGCGCCAGAGGAATGGGTGGTGGTGCAGGGTGTTGTTGATATGATTATCCCGACGCCGCAGGGGCTAATTGTGGTGGACTTCAAGTCCGACAATGTGAGTCTCGAAGAAATCCCACAGCGGGCGCAGCTCTACGGCGAACAAGTACGGCTTTATGCCCGTGCTGCGAGGGCTATTATCGGACGGGATGTGCCGGCGGCGTATTTGTATTTTGTGCGGCACCGACAGCTCTTTGCGATTTCGGTTTGACGCGGAAAAAACGCCCAAAATAAGCACAAAAAAATAATTCATAACCAAAGCGAAAATAAATAGTTATGGACGTTTTCAACACTTTTTCTTGGAGGATATCCAGGCCGGTTGTATAATACGCATGTGATAAGAATTCATGGCTTCGGCTATGGGGGGGTGTTAAATGGTAAAGGAAAACAAAATGAAACAGTTTTATTGCAATGTGTGGCTGCCATTTATGGAGCCGAAAAGACGCATCTTTTTGTTAGCGCTGGCTGCGTATATTGCGCTTTGCTGAACGAAAACTGATTCGGAGGGATTTTGCTGAAAAGGCTGGCCGCCAATGCCGGCCTTTTCCATTTTAAACTGTCGCATGAGCAAGATATTTTTCCAGCACAGCCGACAGGCTGAGCGGGTCGATGGGTTTGGCAAGATAATCACAGCATCCCGACTCAATACATTTTTCCCGGTCGCCCTGCATGGCGTTGGCCGTCAGCGCCACAATGGGCGAGTCGATGCCCAGCGATTTGATTTTGGCGGCGGCTTCATAGCCGTTTAATTCCGGCATCTGGATATCCATCAAAATCAGGTCAAAGCCTTCCATTGCTTTTTCGACGGCCTCCAATCCATTTTCAGCGAACACCGGTTCCAATCCGCGTTTATTGAGCAGTTTGCCGATGAGGATACGGTTGGAAGCATTGTCTTCGGCGACCAGAATCCGCCCTTCAAATCGCTGGTTTTCACAGACGGTTTTGGGCGGTGCTTTCGGCAGTACGGGGCTGGAGGCTGCTTCGATCGTGCTGACGCCGGCCGGTATGAGCAGGCTGAACGTCGAGCCTTGCCCTACCACGCTGGAGACGGCAATCTGACCGCCCATCATCTCGGCAAGCCGGCGGCTGATAGTCAGGCCAAGTCCTGTACCGCCGTATTTGCGCGTTGTGGAACTGTCGGTCTGGGTGAAGGCTTCAAATATCGTAGTGAGTTTGTCGGACGGGATACCAATGCCGGTATCTTCGACATCCATCCGCAGCCAGACGCCGTTGGGGTGCTGCTGCGATGAGACATTCAGATGCACATGTCCCTGCTGGGTGAATTTGATGGCGTTGCCAATCAGATTCAGCAGGCACTGGTAAATGCGGAAATAATCAGAGATGACCGTTTGCGGCAGCGGCTGGGTGCGGATGATGCGAAACTCCACATTTTTTTTGCCGGCGCTGATCTGCATCAAGGATTCCAATTCGTTGAGCAGCATATCCAATTCAAACGCCGCTTTTTCCAGCGTCAGCCGGCCGGACTCAATTTTTGAAAAGTCCAGGATATCGTTAATCAGCATCAGCAGATTTTTGCCGCTGTTTTGTACGATCGACACATACTCGGCCTGTTCATCGGTTAATTGCGTTGCCTTGAGCAGGTCCGCAAATCCCAGCACTGCGTTCATCGGCGTGCGGATTTCATGGCTCATATTGGCCAGAAATTCGCTTTTAGCTCTATTGGCCGATTCAGCCTGCAGTCTGGCTTCGACCAGCGGGGTAATATCGATGACATTGACCAGCAGGCCGACATAGCGGTCGTCCTGATAGATCGGCTGAAACCGCAATTGGACGGTGCGTCCCTGTAATTGCTCCTGCCGGATATCGCCGGGGCTGTTGGGGACGGCCTTGAATCGACTCAGTAATTGGCCCGCAATCCGGCTGATGGCCGGTATCGCAAGCCGGTCCAGATGGATTTTGATGCACTGCTCACGCGTCAATCCGGTCAGTTCCAGCAGCCACGGATTGATTTGCACAATGACATCTTTTTCATCGACAAACAGGATTCCCTCCTGCATGCCGTTGATCATCGCACTCAGTTCAGTGTTTTTGAATTGGAAATTCTGCTGGGCAATCTTGAGGGGAGTGATATCGCTGAGCGTCTCGACAGCGCCGCACACGTGTCCCTGCTCGTCCAACACCGGCGAGGCCGACACAAACAGCCAGGTGCCGGTTTTTCCGATAGTCGGCAAA
This sequence comes from uncultured Pirellulales bacterium, assembly GCA_964537635.1. GTDB lineage: Bacteria > Planctomycetota > Phycisphaerae > Sedimentisphaerales > Anaerohalosphaeraceae > Anaeroglomus. Next base: position 22,774 of record CAZICJ010000015.1, on the reverse strand, counting down.
TAGATTTCCGCCCGATAGGAATTGTCCGTGTGTGTTGAACGCCGGACGGAGGTGCCGTAGTGACGAATGAAATCGTCGAAAGTTTTACCATCGAGAATCATATCGGCCATCGTATCTTTTGTGCTGCCATATAGAATTTCGCGATGACGGCAGGTGCCGACCATCTCTTTGGCGGCGATTCCCATCAGCCGTTCCATAGCCCTGTTCCAATGGGTGATTCGATGCTGCCTGTCCAAAACAAATGTCCCAACGGAATTGTTGGTCAGAACTTGTTCCAGCCACCGTTCCCGCTCAAGCAGGGTCTGGGTATATTTTTTTCGGATTTTCCGCAGATGCAGATAAAAGGCTATTACGGCTACCAAGCTCAATACTGCCAGGTTGGACAACAATGCCCCGACAGGAAGGGGTGTGCTGCGGTCAAGCAGGTCTTTGCCGGCCAACGCGCCCATCACTTTATAGGCGCCATAGGTTGTAAGTGTTACCACGCCTGCAATCGTCAGCAGCCAGCATGCCGTGCGGTATGCGATGCGTTTGCGGGTGGACATCTTGTCCGGTTTTGAGCTATATGTCTGTGTTGCCATGCAGTCGCATTCGAAGTTTGTTATTTTTAAAACACATTGTCTCTGCCAGTCAAGCCAATTCGGCTTTTTTCCTATCGGAGTTAATCGTTGTATGGCGACCGGAGTCAATTATGTGGAAATTATTTTTTTATAGTCCGATAATTTTACGATTTTTTCGCGGTTGACAACCGACGTGCTTTGGCGTACTGTGAGAGCAGAAATTTGATGTTGTTTATTATCTGGAGTACGCAATGATTATCATTACCGGTGCGGCGGGCTTTATTGGTTCGGCCATTACGGCCGCGCTCAATGGCCGCGGCTTTGACGACATTCTGGTTGTCGATATTCTCGGCAAAACCGAATCCTGGAAAAACCTGCGGAAACTGCGTTTTACGGACTATATGGATGCGGAGGATTTTGCCCAGGTTATCGACACCGGCGATATCGAATGGGATGTCGAGGCGGTCATTCACATGGGCGCCTGCTCAGACACCACCGAGATGGATGCGGGCTATCTGATGCAGAACAATTTTAAGTACAGTCAGATGGTCGCCCAGTGGGCAATCCAGCAGAACGCCCGTTTTATTTATGCCTCCAGCGCCGCGACCTACGGCGACGGCAGTCAGGGTTTTGTCGATAATGAGGATGCTATCGAAACGCTGATTCCGCTCAATATGTACGGCTACAGCAAGCACTTATTTGACCTGTGGGCAAAACGCACCGGGCTGCTCGAGCAGGCGGTCGGGCTTAAATTTTTCAATGTCTTTGGTCCCAACGAATACCATAAGGGGGATATGCGGAGTTTTATCCTGAAGGCGTTTTATCAAATCAATCAGACCGGCAAGGTCCGTCTTTTTAAATCGCACCGGCCGGACTTTCAGGATGGCTGTCAGCTTCGGGATTTTGTTTATATTCAGGATGCCGTGCAGATGGTCTTGTTCTTTCTCGATAACCCCGAGATTGCGGGGCTGTTTAATGTCGGCACCGGCGTCGCCCGCTCCTGGAACGATTTGGCAAAGGCGACCTTTGCGGCGATGCACAAACCGGCTCAAATCGATTATGTGCCGATGCCGGAGGCGCTGGTTGACAAATACCAGTATTTCACCCAGGCCGATATGGCCAAAATCCGCGATGCGGGCTATACCGCCCAGACGCTGCCGCTCGAAGAGGCGGTTGCAGACTATGTCCAAAATTACCTGATGAAGAACGAATATCTCGGCGCTGAATAGAGGGCTTGCCTAAAAGAAATTGGGTTCAACTCCCAAAAAGTTAATCTATTTTTGTGCATTGATTTCATTCATGCTGAAAATCCCTCTTTGCGGATACTCATCAGCAGCGGGCTTTGGCGATTGCGAAAATCAGTTTCAGAAACCGGATAGACCGACAGAAGGACATTGGATTCCAGATTGATATCGGTAATCACATCAATCATCCGGTCGATTTCCAGTCCTGGTTTGATGGGTCCGTCCAGAACTACGGCGATATCGATATCTGAATCGTCCGTAGCCTGATTTCGTGCCCACGACCCAAACAGTACCAATTCCTTGAGTCTGTCGCCATACAGCGGCTGCAAGCGATTCCTGAAATCCGCCAATATCGGTTTGATGTTCATTGTCCAGTTTCCCTTTCAAGTATCACTTTTTTTACTCTTCCGAACTCGGCGAACCTTGCCTGTTTCGGGTATGGAATCCGATTCCGCCTTCTTTTTTGTCCTTGACTTTGCCTTGCCTGAGAAAATATCCAATGAAACATCTGAACATTTCATACAAAAATACCCATCGCCGTCCATCACAAAGCCCTCCTTGCTCTGATCGATTATTTTGTTGCATTTGCCGCAACGGGTTGGCTCGTAGGCCGGGGGGGGTTCAGTTTTTCAAAGTTGTATTCGTTGGTGCCGTAATGCACATATATTTCCAGATTATCGCTGAAATCTTCTTTGCACTTAGGGCAGGTTTTCCATGATCCCGAATGCCCCTCATTCTCATGGTATCCGCAGAGCGTATATCGTCTGTGATTGCGATGACAGCTATTTCTGGCATACGAGAAAGCAACATATTGGTCTTCATCATCGCAAATCCACTGACCGCAGCACTCTGTCCGAACCAGATTGCCCGTTTTTCCACACAGCCCGCAACGGCCAACAGTGGCCTGTGCCGCCTGCCGCTGCTGCCGTACCCTCTTGATATTGACCTTTTTCATATTGTTTTCCTTTGTGTTCAAATGGGGACAGGTACAACCTGGCTAAAGCCAGAACGTACCAGTCCCCTGGGTTCTTACCATTTCAGCACAGCGCCGGTGTCGGCGCTGGTTGCCATGGCGGCGTATTTGGCAAGGCAGCCTTTGGTAATTCGCGGCGGGCGGGGTTTCCATTGTTTCTTTCGCTCTGCCAGTTCCGTCTCGGATAATTTAACATCAATTTTGCTGTTGGGGATATCGATTTCCACGATGTCGCCCTGCTGAACCAGACCGATAGGCCCGCCGACAGCGGCTTCGGGGCTGACATGGCCGATGCAGGCGCCGCGTGTGCCGCCGGAAAACCGTCCATCGGTAATCAGCGCCACCGATTCGCCCAGTCCCGCACCCATAATATAACTGGTCGGGCTAAGCATCTCCTGCATACCCGGTCCGCCTTTGGGGCCTTCGTAGCGGATGATGACCACATCGCCGGCTTTAACCTTGCCGCCGAGGATGCCGTCGCAGGCTTCTTCCTGACTATCGAAAATCACACAGGGCCCCGAATGTTTGAGCATCGCGGGTGCGACGCCGGCGGCTTTGACGACACAGCCGTTGGGGGCGAGGTTGCCGCGAAGGATTGCCAGACCGCCGGTTTTGGAATAGGCCTTGTCGAGCGTGTGGATACAGTCCGGATTTTTGATGTCGGCATGTTTGACCCGTTCGCCCAGCGACACGCCGGACACCGTCATACAATCCAGATTCAGCAGGCCGGGAATTTTGCCGATTTCCTTGATAATGGCACTGATACCGCCGGCCGCATCGACATCTTCGATATGCCAACTGCTGGATGGCGACACTTTGCAGATATTGGGGACTTTGGCACTAATCTTATTTATCCTATCCAGATTATACTCAATCCCCGCCTCACTTGCCAACGCCAGCGTATGCAGGACGGTATTGGTTGAGCCGCCCATCGCCATATCGAGAGCGAAGGCATTGTCCAATGATTTTTGGGTGATAATTACCGAGGGGCGGATGTCTTTTTTTATGAGTTCGACGATTTGCCGGCCGGCTTGTTTGTATAATTCCTGACGGGCTTTATCCACAGCCAGAATCGTTCCATTGCCCGGCAGTGCCATCCCGATCGCCTCGCACAGGCAATTCATACTGTTGGCGGTGAACATTCCAGAACAGCTTCCCTGGGTTGGGCAGCCGGCGCATTCCAGCTCTTTGAGGTCGGATTCTGTGATTTTTTTGGCGTTATATTGCGCCACACCCTCAAAAATCGTTATTAAATCGGCAACTCTGCCTTCTTTGGTCTTGCCAGCCGACATCGGACCGCCAGACACAAACAGGGTTGGGACGTCCAAACGGACGCTTGCCATCAGCATTCCGGGTGTAACCTTGTCGCAATTAGGGATACAGACCAGTCCATCAAAACAGTGTGCCCGTACCATGGTTTCGACGGCGTCGGCGATAATCTCCCGACTGGCAAGGGAGTATTTCATGCCGGTATGACCCATGGCGATACCATCGCAGACGGCGATGGTGTTGAACTCGAACGGTACCCCGCCGGCATCCCGAATTGCCTGTTTTACCACCTCGGCGACCTTGTTGAGGTGGACGTGGCCGGGTACGATTTCGCAAAAACTGTTGGCTACGCCGATAAACGGCTTATTCATATCCGAATCTTTCAAGCCGCATGCCCGCAAAAGCCCCCGGTGCGGCGCCCGCTGAAAGCCCTGTTTGACGGTATCACTTTTCATATTCAACTCCTGTAAATATAAGTTATTTATTCTGTATCCAAAGCACCGTAAAAATTATAGCGTTTTTACGCCTATTGGCAAAGTGTTATTTGACGGCCGCTGTCGGATAGCCCCAAAAAAGATGTTTTTATATCTGGTTTTGCAAAGAAATAGTTGTCAAGACGGATTCGGCTGATATAATCTGACCTACGCGCAGGGATGCCGCCTGTGGAAATAGGAATAGAATAAATCTGAAATTCTTTGATTAAGGAGTTGGATTATGTCTCGCAAAAGCACGTGTATATTCTTGGCGTTAGCTGCTTCGGGAGTGCTTTTTTTGTCCGGTTGCGGCTCGCCCAAACTGGCGCTGAAATATCAGACCGGCCAAACAGCCCAATATGCGCACAGTTCTCAATTGATTAAGGATTTCAAGTTTGAGCAGCCTTCGCTCAATAAATCCACTCAAGAGCAAACAAGTACAGAGTTGACGGTTCGCTATGAGCAGCAAATTACCGACGTTGCTGCGGATGGAACTGCGACAGCGGCCATTACCGTCAAAGGTATTGCATGCAAGGTAATCAATAAGAATGAACAGCGGTATGAGTTTGACAGCAGCGATGAAAAATTCAAATCCGACCCGCTCAATTTGCTGATCGGCAAAAGCTATACGATGACATTAAAGGCTGACGGCAAAGCCGCGGTCAAGGATGCAACTGAAATTCGTGCAGTGGCTGTTTCGGGTGAAGGGCTAAGAATTGCTCAACGGCTTTTTGCAAAGGACGAAAGCATTGTTGAGCGTCATCAAGTTGCTCTGCCCGATAAAGAAAACAAATCCACATGGTCTGTTACATTGCCTTCTCCGCCTGAGATGCTGGCTCCCAAGACCTTTGAGAAGGTTTATACGCTGTCGGATGTCAAGACAGAAAACGGCAAGAAGGTCGCGGTTATATCGATGAAAGCCAAAGACAGCCTGGCCTCCGTTCCAGGCGCCGCTTCGAGTATGGGCATTATGGCTAAGATGTTTGAGAACGAGAACGATTACACCGGCGGCATTAAATTAGATACGACCGCCGGCCGGCTGCTGGACTATCATGAAAGTTTAGTCAGCACGTATTTTGCCCAGGAACAAAAGATGAACGCCCCCGACAAGGGGCCGGATACGTTGATGATGCGGCTGACCAGCAGTTTTCAAACCCGGCTGATTCAGTAAGCCCTGCTGATCGAAAATCGAAAGGACTCGTCCAATGAGAAAGGCTTCGACTGCCGCCATAGTTCTTGGTGTGGGAATTTTTCTGGGATTATTGCTAATCCATGGTTGCGGCGGCAAACCCCTATCGAGTCTGGAACGAGGCAAGTATTTAGTTGTCGGCTTTGAAGAGGGCTATCCGCTTCGGTATAAAATGACCTCCAGCCGCAGCACGGCGCTCGACTTGACCGGCTCGAGCGGCAAGCAGCAACCCAAGCCTCAGGAAATGGTTGAGAGGCTGGAGATGGTGATGGCATATAAGCCGGTCGAGGTGGACCCTTTTGGCCTGACGCGGATTGAGGCGGTTTGCGAATCGGCCAGCGTTCTCCGCAGCGGTATGACAGGCAGGAAGGAGTCCAGCGACGCAATCGAAAATCTCAAAGGCAGGGCGTTTATCCTGGACCTTTCTCCCAAGGGGCAAATCGCCGACTTTACGGAATTGGAAAAGCTGCTCAAGGAGATTGGCGATACCGCATTTGATTCCAGCCGGCAGTCGCGGGTTAAAAATCCCGATATGCTTAGCGATTTTATCGCGATGCAGTGGTATTTGTGGGATTCGATTGCATCGGTTCCCAATCCACTGGACGGGGTTGTCGCCGGTCAGCAATGGCAAAGCAAGCAATTGGTGCCGTGGCCGATTCCCATACCGAATACCCCCTGCCGTATTACGACATTTACGCTGGAATCCATAGAACCGGTCGATGGAATGACAAAAGCGGTGATTGCCAGCGAGTATGCCCTGAGCGATAAGACGCTGGAGAATTTTCCAAAGCCGTATGATGGGTCCTTTCAGATGAGGGGGCTGTTTGGTTTTCTGCGGGATTACCAGTTCAAATCGCTTGTTGGCAAGGGGCAGCAACGATTCAATATGACGACAGGCCAAATCGAAAGCGACCATCAGGATTATACGGTGACGGCCACCGCTTCGTTTCTGCTGCCGCTGGGGGATTCTGTCCCCAATATCGTTATCCATCAGACCATTGACATTGAGCTGCTGACAGCCGGCTCATCGCAGGAGAAATCGAATGCAGCGAAACAATCTGTGGGCGCCGTGGCGAATTAACTATATTCAGGGATTGTCGCAAAAAAGCGCCTGCTTTTTGTGTGATTACCGTGCCGCCGCCGACAAGGATAGCGAACATTTTGTGTTGTGGCGCACGCCGCATGCGTTTGTTGTTTTCAACCGCTTTCCATACAACAACGGACATCTGCTGATTGCTCCCAACCGCCACATCGGCACACTGGACCAGGCAACCGAAGAAGAAATGACAGCGATGACACGGCTGATTCGCGATTGTCAAAAAGTATTGACGCTGGCGATTAAGCCGCACGGATTTAATGTGGGGATGAATTTTGGGCGCTGTGCCGGCGCGGGGCTGCCCGATCATATGCACACTCATATTGTGCCGCGATGGGACGGGGATACGAATTATATGCATGTGTGCAGCGATACGGATGTGATTAGCCAAAGTATGACTGAATTGTATCAGATGCTCAAAGACATCAGCCAGCAGCACCAATTGCCGGCGGTATAACCATGCAAACGCTTCTCGCGCCGTATGCCGTATCGGACAGCAGCAGCCGGGGGCGCCAGTACCCCGAGGCGCCGCACCCCTACCGCAGCGCTTTTGAGCGCGACCGCGACCGGGTGATTCATTCGACGGCGTTTCGCCGGCTGGAGGGCAAGACGCAGGTCTTTACTACCGGCATTAATGACCACTACCGTACCCGAATGACGCATACAATAGAAGTCTCGCAAATCGGCAGGACGATTGCCCGCGTATTGAATCTCAATGAAAGCCTGACAGAAGCGGTGTGTCTGGCGCACGACTTGGGACATAGCCCGTTCGGCCATGTCGGGGAAACAGCACTGAACGAATTGACATCCGATGCGGGCGGGTTTGAACACAACCGCCAGTCGCTGCGAATTGTGGAGTTTCTGGAACATCCATATCCGGATTTTGCGGGATTGAATCTGATGCAGGAGACTCGTACCGCCATCGCCAAGCACCACAGCCCGTATGACCAGCCCGACGGCGGCGACGACCGAATTTGCTTAGAGGGGCAGATTGCCGATATTGCCGACCGGATTGCGTATAATTGCCATGACCTTGAAGATGGGCTGCGGGCGAACATTCTCAATGAATCGGATTTAGACCCTATCGAACTGTATCGTCAGGCGGCATCGGCAGTTAACGCCAAAATGATTGACGACAAGGATATCCGCCGGACACGGATTGCCAAGGCAATGCTGGATTTTCTGGCACGAAACGCCATTGAGACCAGCCGGACGCTCATTGACAAGGCCGGCATAGATACTCTGGATGCGGTGTATCGGCATCCTCGTCCGTTGATTGCGTTGAGTCCCGATGTCGATAGGCAGCTTGGTCGGCTGGAACACTTTTTAATGAACCATTTTTATCTGCATCCGCAAATTAAATCCGCTTCCGACAAGGTACGTCCGCGATTGACGAATTTGTTTGTTCGGTATGTCTCCAATCCCGAACAAATGCCGGCGTATTATTGCAAGTTAATCCCCAGTCAGGGCATCAAACGGGCGGTCTGCGACTATATCGCGGGTATGACCGACCGCTATTGCCTGCAATTACTGAAAAAAGGCATATAAAAGCAAACGAACAGGGCTGGATGGCTTGTCCAGCCCTGTTTTGTTGTGGCATTCCAAAATCTCATTTTCTGCGAATCCACAGTCCGCCCAAGCCGAGCAAGAGCATTGTTGTCGGTTCGGGGACGATTTTGACATCAACGAAATTCCATGTGTCGGGGAAAATACTGCCTGCATTTGACAGCGTGGTTTGGAATGATGTTCCATCGCCCCACAAACCCTTGATGCCGCTAATCTTGCCGGATGTGTAGAGCCATTGCCAGCCTTCACGGCAATAAAAAGTGGCGTTGCATGTCATACTGCCATAGCGATAAATAGTAACATAGTTAATCGTTCCACCGGTGAGGATTGCCGAAGCATTCTTGCCCAATTTCAACGACTGTGTTGCGCCGCCGCTGAACAACAGCGTACTGTTGTCGTTGAGGTGGATGTCATAGACGCCGCCGCCGGGATAAAGACTCAAAGGCAGAGATGTCGAGTATATCTCGAGACGACTGTTATCCCAAGCGTCAATAACATCCCCCCCCCCTCCATTAATTGTAAGCTTCTCAAAACTTTCCAACTTAACACCGAAGGCATATTCTCCACTTGTTAGATAACCATCCGTTGTTTCAACATCGTCAGATAGTTTCGCCAAGCATGTACAAACACAACACAGAATTAAGAGGACATAGGGCATCCTTTTTTTTGTCATTTTTGTTCTCCTTCCGCAAGGGCGTCAGAATCGTCATTTTTCTCCGAGAGCGACTGGCTTTGTACAGCAAGAACAGTTTTTAATTCTTCCTGCAAAATCGCCTTTATCTGCTCAATGCCCTCGACATTATCGGTTTCTGTCAGTAAGGCCTCATTCAAGAAGTCAATAATTTCTGTAAGGGTTTCAGCAGAAGCTTCGCCGTCTTCCTGCACAATCGCCGGTTCTTCGGCCATCGCAACAGATTCAAAAACAGGTTCCGGGGCAGAGGTTTCTTGTAATGAAGCAGTGGACAGGTTGTCTTGAGCCATCATCGGCGCAGGCATTAGCGATAAAGGCTGCATCGAAGATTGAGTTGCCATCATCGCTGTGTTCACCTCATCGAGTTTCCAGCAGGCAATCCACAGCCAGTTATTGCAGAACTGAATTAAATCTGTCTCATCCACATCCAAATCATGGTCCAAATCGCAGACCGGATTCCAATGCAGTATCTGGTTGGGGTCAACGGGATTGGGCAGATGCGAACAATTCGGGTCAAAGCTTAGCCATGCCTTTGAAAATGTATTAAATTCATCGAGGTTCACAATGCCATCCGCATCAAAATCGCAGTCGTTATGCACATCCGCATCCGACAGATGATCATCGTGGCAGTCATACACTTCGTCCGCACCCACATCGACAGCATCGCCGTATTTTCTATCAAACCCCTCACCGTCAATATCCACCTGATTCGTATAATCGAGGAACGGATTGGCTTGGCCAATACAGACAGATGCCGCCGACAAGTGATAGTTATTCGGGTCCGGGGCGCCATTGGGGTCCACCGCGTATGCAAATCCCGGCTCATCATTAAAGTTGGTTGTGCCGGCAGGTTCGTTGCAATCCTGAATACAGCAGAAATCGGCGTGTAAATCGGCATTGATGCCGGATAGTTGCGGGCCTTGGTTGTAGTAAATGATATTATTCTGAATATCGGGTGATATTGGATTATTAGGGTCTCCATTGCTGACAAAAAAGACGCCTGCGGCTTTGTTATTGGCGATTGTATTATTCAAAAGTTTCGGCTGAGATGTTGGGTTTACCATACGGACACCCTCTCGGCCCTGTTCCATTAAATCACTTTCACTGATAATCGAGTTCCTGATTGTCGGCGTAGAATTTTCACAGTAAACACCATATTCCCCATTACGCAAAATCCAGGAATTATCAACCGTCAGCATGTATCCTGTGCCTGTGTGCTGAATACCCGTAGTCCCGTTTTTGTTAATCGTACACCACTGTATCGCCGCATTGCCGTTTTCGGCGTAAATGCCAAAACCGAATAAACATTCCTTTATCACACAATGGGCTACCGTAAAATCGCCGTTGCTTCCATAAATATTATAATCAAAGGCATTTGTGACAGTGAATCCATCCAGCAGGGTGTTATCTCCCATCGTAACCACCGCTGCTGCAATTGTTTCTTCATCAATTAAGCCGGTTAAGATGGTTTCATACCTCTTTGGATTTTGCAGGCCAAAATCGCACCCGCCTGTCGGGAATCCGCCATAAACAGAAACACCCTGCGGCAGTACAAATCCGCTTTCCGTATCCTGCGGTGCATAGGTCCCCTGTGCAACATAAATCGAATTCACCTCGCCGCAGACTTGGGCTTGGGCATAGTCCAACGCATCCTGCAAGTCGATAAATGCATTCTGCCAGTTCAGGCCGTTGTTTGCGCCGGCGGTCGCGTTTTTGTCCACATACAGCACTTCCGGCATCTCCTGCCAGCAGCAGACGGGGGTGTCCTTTATGACTCTGGCGACAATACGAGTTTCGGGATTAACGATATTGGGGTCATTGGGGTCAGGAACCAAAACCGTACCCCACAACTCCGCCACATTATGCAGAAAACTGCCCGGCGCCGTATTATAATTGACCATCACATCCAGCGTCAGGCACGCGGTCTCGTTAGGGTCAATATCGCCTAACTCCCAGCGGTAATAATGCTCCTCTGCATTGTAGTTGGGGTCCAGCACAAGCGGGTCGATGCTGATAAGCGCATCATAATCTACCCCCGCCGGCAGCCAGTCAATCACAAAGGCGTCTTCCAGTGTTTCTCCGTAGGCATTATTGAAACAAATGGTATAGGTGAGCGACTGTTCAGGACTTGCACACTGGCCATCCGCAAGGTCGTCATCCTTTGTAAAGGGCATAATATTGAGGTTCAGATGGATGGCGTCGTGTTCATTAAGCCCCGTATCATTGACGGTCAATGTTCCGGCGGACTCAACCCTGTAAAGGACCCAGTTAATAACCGCTTCATTCGTGGAAGAAACCCGGGCATAATCACAACTTCCCGCCACAGGAATCGAATTGTTTCCATTTTCGTCCACGACTTTGTATTGTCCGGTAAAGGTAAAATCAGTACTTCCTCCGTGTCCTTCATCTTCGTCCCAGACAATAAACAAATCTCCCGCTTCCAAATCCGCCAGATAGCCGGCCGGTGCGCCCTGCTGCATCATATAGACTGTATAATTGCCAAACACCTGGCACCTATCCAATTGAACCATAAGGTATTCGGTGGTATGGGCATCCGTACTATTTCTGTTAAATGCTGGAAACCATGCAGGGCATGTTCCGCTGGCTTCAACCGTACCTGTTGCGGCATAACAAATTCCCTGCACATTATTCGGCTCGTCAAAACCGAATACGACGGATGAAACCATTAAAAACATGAAAAATACACACGAAATGATACTTCTTACCACCGCTCTTTTTGTTTCCTTTGTTTTCTCCATGCCTGCTTCCTTTCAAATAAAAACCCTCTAACTCTTATTTGACCTCCTTTCTCGCCCGTCGGAACACCCCACAAGGCGTACAAAAAAGGAGCATCGCTCTGTTGTGTCCAATCAAGGTTCGCCAGAACCCACGCAGAACACACAAGCAATGCCCCGACCTGGGGCACTGACCTCGTGCGATTCCGCGTATTCAAAACTGGCGATTCTGATTGGAACGCTCTTAAGTCCAGTGGACTATCAATATTTAGTTTTTAACTCCGCAGATATACTATCACATTCCTTATTATAGGTCAATGAAAATAATTGCAAACTTCTGGATAAGTCTTATCTTGAATCAAAAAACACAATTTTTTGTAATGGAATGATTTATCAAAATGAGCAAGGACAATTAAAAATTCCCTTTTTATAGTTCCATTAATAACCATATTCTATCTTTATTTATCACTATCCACTTCAAATCTCTTTATGTTTAGCCGGAATAATACTTGTAAAATCTTGGCTTTTATGAGACAATAGGTACATAGAAGGAGCTGTTTAACTGGAGACTAAGTAAGATGACCAATAGTTTTGGTTCGTTTTGTGATGATTTTTTTGCGGATTTGTGTGTCAATACACAGTTGGACCTGCCGACCGAGCGGGATACCATTCTGAGTTTTTTTGAGCAAGTTCGCAAACGCTTTCCCCGGATGGTGAATTTCAGCCGTCGGGACAACGGGGATTTTCTGCTCGAAGAAGAAAAGCAGGGTCAGCGTTTTCGCTGGGTCAGCTTAGAGAAAGACCGTATTTGCGGCGGCTGCGAAGCCCCTGAAAAACTTGAAGAGGCTTACGAACTGCATACCGAAGTGCTGGAATTGATGCCGTATATGCTGGGCGTGACATTCCTGGATATCGATTCGATTGACACGACATTCACGATGGATTTTGACTACCAAGGTAATCACGACGAGATTATCAGCGAGGCGCTGCTGGCCGGCAGTAAATTCAGCTCACTGTTCGATATCGCCGGCGTCAAGACGATTAGCTGCAACCCATCGGCGGTCATTGCCTTAAGCGAGGATTGCCGGGTTCAGGCACGCATTGCGCTGGAATCGAGAACATCGCTTTTTGAAGCCCGCGGGGAAAAGGTCAAACAGGATGAACCTATCAGCCTGTATTTTACGATTCGCCGGTATCCGGGCGGTTCGGCGCCGTTTGACCTGGTCGATGCCTACCGCAAACAATGCCGGATTGCCGAACAATTGATGTTCGACCGGATTATTCCGCATTTTGTCCAGCCGCTTGTGGCTGCGATCGCTCAAAGACGATAATACTCAATCAAGGAGGCTGTTACGAATGGAAATCATTGCGCCTGTGAGCCGGTATAAGAAGAACAATCTGCTGATGATGGCCGGCATTTTGGCTCTTGCCGCCGGCTGGTTTTATTACGACGGCTATCACAGTCCTGAATTTGCAAAAAAGCACACCAATCCCGACGGTTCCTTTGACAGCACGATGAATTTTAACCGCAAGAGTCCGCCTTACATGCTCATTGCGGCGGCGTTTTTTGCGGTACGCTTCTGGCTGATTAAGGATAAAAAGATTGTCGCCGGCGAGCAGGGACTTCAGGCAGGGCAGTTGTCTATTTCGTATGACGCTATTGACAGCATCGACAAAACGCACTTTGACAAAAAAGGTTTTTTTGTCATCTCTTATACACTAAACGGGCAGCCGGCGAAGCTGACGCTCAGCGACCGGTCGTATGACAATATGCCGGCGGTGCTGGACCATCTGACGGCCAAACTCAAATAAGCCCTAATAACGCTTGACCTTATTAAATCTGGAAACAAGATTATGAATTGTTGTGTTGTTGGACTTCAATGGGGCGATGAGGGCAAGGGCAAGGTCGTCGATATTCTGGCTGAGCAATCGGATATTGTGGTTCGCTACGGCGGCGGCGCCAACGCGGGTCATACCGTCATTATCGGCGATACGAAGTTTGCCCTGCATCTGCTGCCGTCGGGGGCGGTTCGTCCCGGCATGGTCTGTGTCATTGCCAACGGCGTTGTCTTAGACCCCGGCAAGGTGCTGGAAGAAATCGCTGGTCTCAAGCAGAAAGGTATTAGTCTGGAAGGGCGACTGCTTATCAGTGCTAACGCCCATTTGGTAATGGATTATCATAAACAGGAGGACCGCCTGCGGGAAGAATCGCTGGGCGCCGCCAAAATCGGCACTACCGCCCGCGGTATTGGTCCCTGCTATGCCGACAAGACCGGACGCAGCTACGCCCTGCGGGCGGGCGATTTGCTGGATACCGCGTCGCTCAAAGAAAAACTGAACCATATCGTTGCCTACAAAAATAAATTATTCGGGGCATTGTACAAAGCTGCCCCGATTGACGGCGATGTACTCTATCGCAGTTGTCTGGACTGTGCAGCACAGTTAACCCCGTATATCTGCGACACGACCGAATATCTGCACCGGTCGATGGATGCGGGCAAACGGATTCTGTTTGAAGGGGCGCAGGGGTCGCTACTGGATATCGACCACGGCACCTTCCCGTATGTTACCAGTTCCAACGCCAGCGCCTTGGGGCTGGGTCCCGGCTGCGGTGTACCGCCGCAAAAAATCCAGCGGTTTATCGGCGTAGTCAAAGCCTACAGCACGCGGGTCGGAGCGGGTCCTTTTCCATCCGAACAGGACAACGCCATCGGCAACCGCATCCGCGAAAAAGGACACGAATACGGCACAACAACCGGACGGCCTCGCCGCTGCGGCTGGTTCGACGCAGTCGCTGTCCGCTATACCGCTAAAATCAGCGGGATTACCGAAATCGCGATGATGCATCTGGATACGCTGGCCGGACTGGATGAAGTGAGCGTCTGCTGTGAGTATCAAATCGACGGCAAGGCGGTTTCTTTTTTTCCGGCCGATTCCAATAAATTAGCCAAAGCCAAATGCGTGTATCGCACGCTGCCGGGCTGGAGCGAAGACCTCAGCAATTATACGCATTTTGACGACCTGCCCAAAACTGCAAAAGATTATGTTGCCGCCGTCGAAGCGATTGTCGGGGCGCCGATTCGAATGGTCGGCATCGGCCCCAAACGCTCTCAGGCGCTGCTGCGAGGCTAAACGGTGAATACCGCTTTCGAGGATAAACGCCGCATTACCGCTGCACGGCTGGGCATCGAGCCGGATGCGATTCCGCGTCATATTGCCATTGTGATGGACGGCAATGGACGCTGGGCGACCGAGCGGGGTCTGCCGCGCTTTCGCGGGCATGAACAGGGTGCCAAGGTAGTTCAATCGGTTGCACAATACTGCGTCGATAGCGGCGTGGAATTTTTGACGCTGTATTCATTCAGTATGCAGAATTGGAAACGCCCCAAAGAGGAAGTCGATTTCCTGATGCATCTGTATGTGATTTATCTGGAAGGCATTCGTCCGCAACTGATGGACAACAATGCCCGACTGGTGCATTTGGGCAGACGCGACCGGCTGCCGCAAAGTGTTCTGGATGCGATTGATGAAACGATGCGGCTGACAGAAAACAATACGGGGCTGACCATCGGGCTTGCCTTGAATTATGCATCCCAGACGGAGATTGCCGATGCGGCGGCGGCGATTGCCCGCGACTGCGTATCCGGCAAAATAACCCCCGATGAGATTGATGAAAAGCGGTTTGCCGGGTATCTTTACACCGCCGGCTGGCCGGATGTGGATTTGTGTATCCGCACCAGCGGCGAAATGCGAATCAGCAACTATCTGCTCTGGCAAATCGCCTATTCGGAATTTTATATTACGCCGACCTACTGGCCGGACTTTACGGATGAGCAAATGGATAAGGCTGTGTTGTCCTATTCTCAGCGAAGCCGGCGATTTGGCGACATCAAACCCGCAAAATCGAAATAAACACCGACGATGCTTAAATACCGCCTTATTTTCGGAACACTGATGGCAATACTGTTTGTCGGTCTGGTTTTGCTGGATGCCTATTTGGATGGCTCGCTGACGCAGGCCGCCCCAGATAAACCCATTCAGGCAACACTCTTTATGCTGCTTATGGCTCTGACGGCAATTCCGGCACAAGTTGAATTTGGCAATCTGATTAAGCAGACAGGTGCACACTTGTTTAAGAGCGTTACCATTCCCGCATCGATTCTTCTGATGGCGATTATGTGGTATTTGACGCAATTCGCAGAAACCGTTCCCCGACAACTCCTGCTTCTGTATGCATTATGCGTGCCGGCCTTTTCATTACTGGCACTGTTTTGGGTTCAGGCACTCAAATTCGGAACCGAGGGGACTATTCGCAATGTGTCGGCGTCCTTTTTTTCGATTATGTACCTCGGTTTCTTGTGCGGGTTTATCCTGATTATTCGAGTTCAGTGGGGCGTGTGGATTCTTCTGCACTTCATATTTACCATAAAGTCTTCAGATATAGGGGCTTATGCGATTGGCAGGCTGTTAGGCAAGCACAAACTCTGCCCCCGCATCAGTCCGGGCAAGACATGGGAAGGGCTGGCCGGCGCAGCAGTGTTTGCGGCGGGTGTATCCTTTGTATTTTCCCATTTTTGTGGTATAATGCCGGGCTTACAGGCTGCCTGCTTTGGCGCGGTGTTTGGCGTGCTGGGGCAGTTGGGCGACCTGGTTGAGTCGATGCTCAAGCGCGACGCCGCCTCAAAAGACTCATCGTCGAGCATCCCCGGCTTCGGCGGATTGCTGGATGTGATTGATTCGCCGCTGGCAACGGCTGCGGCGGCGTTCGCGGCGTATTTGTTTTTGCTTCGATAACAGGAATCGATTTTGGAATTAACGATACAACTTGAATCGGACACGCAGCGGCTGGAATTGTTCGGTCCGGCCGACAGCCACTTGCGCCTATTGAAGAGTGCGCTGCAGGTGCAAATCACCGCCCGCAACGGAAACATTATGCTTTCGGGCGAGGCCGGCAGTGTTCAGCAGGCGGCATTTGTGATAGACCAGATGCAGAAGCGGCTGCTGGGGCGAAAAACTCTGACCGAAAACGACATCAAAGACCTGCTGGTTCAGCAGGATTTACAATCCGCCTCGGGCCGCACCGATATTATTGAAGTGTATTCCCACAAGGGTGTCATCGAGCCGTTCACTGCCGGACAACTGCGGTACATTGAGACCATGCTCAAAAATGATATGACCTTCTGCATTGGGCCGGCCGGTACCGGCAAGACCTATCTGGCGGTGGCGGTTGCCGTCTCGATGCTTAAGAAAAAGCAAATCCGCAAGATCGTGCTGGCACGGCCTGCGGTGGAGGCGGGCGAGCGGCTGGGCTTTTTGCCCGGCGACCTGCAGGCCAAAGTCAATCCGTATCTGCGGCCGCTGTTCGACAGCCTTGAAGATATGATGGAATTCGGCCAGATGCGGAAATTTATGGAGATGGATATTATCGAAGTGATACCGCTGGCGTTTATGCGAGGCCGGACGCTCAATGAGGCGGTGGTGATTTGCGATGAGGCGCAGAACACGACGCCGTCGCAGATGCTGATGTTTTTGACGCGGTTGGGACGCGGTTCCAAGATGATTATCACCGGCGATATCACGCAGACCGATTTGGAAAAGGGACAGACCAGCGGACTGCTGGACGCCATTACCAAACTGGGTAAAATCAGCGGAATTGGATGTGTCGAATTAGACCGGGCGGATATCGTCCGCCATAAACTGGTTCATAAAATTGTCGCCGCGTACGGTGACGGTGCGGCTCATAAACCATAACTGGATGCAATGCGATGTGGCCGAAGCGAAAAAAAGTAAATACCCGACGCCAGCAGGTGCGCAGCACCTTTGCCGCCGAACGGTATGACCGTTTCAGTCAAATCGCCAACAGTCCCTATCCGCTGACGGTTCTGATTGTGGCGCTGTTCTCCGCCGGCTGCATCGGCCTGCTGGGGCTGGACTTGCGTCCTATTCTGGTCGAAAACCAGGTCAAGACGTTTAAGTCGCTGTCGGAGATTATCTCGCTGGGCGTTATCGTACTGCTGATTAATCTGGCGATGGCGACGCATATTTATCATGTGATGCCCTCGCTGATTCGCCATCCCTCCAGGCTGCTTCGGCTGCTGGCGCTGTTTTTGCTTTTGATTTGCATTACACGGCTCAGTTCGATTTTTCCGCCGTGGGGCTATCTGGCCATCGGTATGACTGTTGCCTGTGCGATGATTTTAAGCATTGTGTATATCCCGCAGTTCGCGCTGGATATGACTTTTTTCTATGCTCTGCTGGCGTGCTTTGCGATGGATCAGAAAACATCGCTGCAATGGTTTATGACGATGATGGCGGCCGTTACGGTCTGCTGTTACAGCCTCAAGGAAGTCCGCACACGGATGAAATTGGTCAAAGTGGCGGTGCTGGCCAGTGCGGCGGCGTTTGTAACATCGCTGTCGATGGGACTGGTGCTCAAGATGCCGTTTA
The DNA here is from genome assembly GCA_964537635.1 of uncultured Pirellulales bacterium. Lineage (GTDB taxonomy): Bacteria > Planctomycetota > Phycisphaerae > Sedimentisphaerales > Anaerohalosphaeraceae > Anaeroglomus. Next base: position 4,531 of record CAZICJ010000015.1, on the reverse strand, counting down.
ATAGCGAACTTCAGGTTTCCGGCTATGCGGCCGGCTTTACCCTGTTTATCGGTCTGGTTCTTCAGGCGATTCTGCCGCTGATCGAGCGGTTGTTCGGTGTGGCGACCAGCATGACGCTGATGGATTACAGCGACGCCAATCAGCCGCTGCTGCGGAAACTGGCGATGGAAGCGCCCGGAACATTCAGCCACAGCCTGCTGATTGGGTCGATGGCTGAAACGGCAGCCGAAGCGATTGACGCTAATGGCTTGCTTTGCCGCGTCGGGGCGTATTACCACGACATCGGAAAAATCAACAAGCCGGATTATTTTGTCGAAAATCAGATGGGCTCGGCCAGCCGGCATATTCAATTGTCGCCGGCGATGAGCCAATTGGTTATTGTCGGCCATGTCAAGGATGGCATCGAAATCGCCAAAGAGTTCGGCCTGCCGTCGATCCTGCGCCAATTCATTGAAACCCATCACGGTACTACCCTGATGGAGTTTTTCTATAATGAAGCCCGAAAGCGTCAGACAGAAGATTCTTCGGCGGTGTCCGAATCGGATTTCCGATATCCGGGACCCAAACCCAAAAGCCGTGAAGCGGCTATTGTGATGCTGGCCGACGCCTGTGAAAGCGCCACCCGCAGCATGACCGAACTGACGCCGCCGCGCATTGAGTCGCTGGTGCATACGATTGCGATGAAGCGGCTTCAGGATGGGCAGTTTGATGATTGCGATCTGACCTTGCGGGAACTGAGCAAGATTGAAAGCGTTCTTGCCAAATCCCTTGCCGGCCATCATCATGGCCGCATTGCCTATCCAAAACCCGCTCAGCCCCAGTCCAACGGCGAAACCAAATCTTCTTCCAATGGGCAATAACCGTTATGGCGAAACGATCATACAGTTTTCAGATTGAAATTACCAATCTTTCCGGCGTGCGAGGCATTATCCAAAAACCGCTCAAAGAACTGGCATGGAGCGTTTGCAGTCAATTATCGGCGGGGGATGCCGTCGTTCAGATTACCTTGGTTGATGACGCCCAGATTCAACGAATGCATCGTGATTTCTTCGGTAATCCCAAAACCACCGATGTCATCAGTTTTGATTTATCCGATGACCTCGAAACACAAAAACGATTTGACATTATTCTCAATGTCAATCAGGCGCAGCGGCAGGCTGCCCTGCGGGGGCATCGCCTCTGTGCGGAATTATCGCTGTATCTGGTTCACGGCCTGCTGCATCAGTTCGGGTTTGACGACCATACAGATGCCGACGCTCAAAAAATGCACGCCGCCGAAGACCGAATTTTGATGCAGGCCGGATTTGGGGCTGTGTACCGAAAACCCGTGATGCGCGAATAGGGATTTTAGAGAATGGATTCTACGATTTATATTCCTATAATGATTGTTCTGCTGACGCTGCTGTCGCTGTTTTTTTCTCTGTACGCACTGGCCATTCGCGGTGTGTCGCGGGTTCAGATACACGAAACATTCAAAAAAGCCGGCAAAGAACAATCGCTCGATGACTATCTCAAAATTGCCGAAGATATCAGCCTGACATGCGGCTTTTTCCGCCTGGCGGCCAATGCGGGCATTGTACTGGCGCTGGCGCATTTGCTGGCGGATCGGCATTATCTGGTTACACTGATTGTCGGTGTTTTTATTATCGAAAGTTTTGCGCTGGCGATTCCGCATGCCTGGTCTAAGCACGCCGGCGATTATATCCTGCCGCGTACGCTGGGGCTGCTCAAAATCCTGCGGCTGATTCTGCTGCCCGTGCTGACCTTGTTCGCTCTGCATGACCGGCTGGTGCGGAGGCTGATGGGTATTTCGGCGCGAACGCAAGATGAGGAACAGGAAGTCCGGCAGGAGCAATTGATTAGTATGGTCGAACAGGGACAGCGCGAAGGCGTTGTCGATGAAGAAGAGCTGGAAATGATTGAAAATGTGCTGGAGCTCGATGAGATGACCGCCGAGCAGACGATGACGCCGCGAACCGACCTGGCGGCAATCGCCGCCGACAGCCCGCTGGATAAAATCCTCGCCCTGGTCGCGGCGGTCGGCCATTCCCGTATTCCGGTGTATGAAGGCACCGTCGATAATATCATCGGCATCCTGTATGCCAAAGACCTGCTGGATTTAATCAGCACCGGCGCCGACCGCTTTGACCTGCGGAAAATCATTCGCAAGGCGTATTTTGTTCCCGAAACCAAACCGCTGCGGTCGCTGCTGCATGAATTCAAAAAGCAGAAACTGCATATCGCGGTTGTGCTGGATGAATACGGCGGTACCGCCGGCATTATTACCATTGAAGATATTTTTGAGCAATTGGTCGGCGATATCGCGGATGAGTACGAAAAGCCCGAACCGGAAAGTTATAAAAAAATCAATGAAACGACCACCGATGTGGACGCCCGAATGTATATTGATGATGTCAATGGGCATCTCGAAATCAATTTGCCCGACGAGGAAGATTACGACACGCTGGGCGGATTTGTGTTTTCGCATCTGGGAACGATTCCCAAAGTCGGCGACAGTTTCGAGTATCAGAATCTGCGGCTGACAATTACCGCCGCCGAAGCCCGCAGTGTCCGCCGCGTCAAAATCGAAAAACTCACCGCAACCTCCGACAGCGATTGACTATGCAGGAAAAAGAACAGGCGATCTGTCTTCGCAGTGTGGATTATTCCGATACGTCGCAGGTTGTTACGCTGCTGACGCGCGGCGGGGGCAAAATCGCCTGTATGGCCAAAGGCTCACGGCGTCCCAAGTCCCGCTTCGATGGAGCCATCGAGCCGTTTTCGCTGGGGCCGATTATTTTTACCCGGCCTCTGGGCGAAGGGCTTTGCACACTCAGCGAGTTTGAACAGAAGCCGGTATTTGCCGGGCTGCGGCGGAATTTGCTGGCTCTCAATTGCGGCCTGCTGGCTGCGGAATTAACCGAGTCGTTGACCGACTTGAATGACCCGCATCCGGAGTTGTTCGATGAGATGGTCGATTTTCTGACGCATATTCAGCAAAGCACGGATGCAATGGTTATTCTGGCAGCGATGATTGATTATGAGATTGCGTTATTGACGCATCTGGGGATTGTGCCGATTCTCGACCGCTGCGCCAACTGTTCGGCGGTGTTTGGCCCGCAGTGGAAATGGGCGTATTTTTCCAGTTCGGCAAACGGCCTGCTGTGTCCGGGCTGTGATGGGGCGTTTGCCGAAAAGTTCCGTCTGGATATGGCGTCGGCACGCTGTCTTGTTGTTCGGGATAACGCCGTACCGCCGGACAAGACAACGCTCAAAAACGCCCATCAGGCGCTGCTGGGGCATTTCCGATACCTGCTGGGCAGGCCGCCGAAACTGGCCGGCTACTTTCAGACTTACTGACCCTCCGGGTCAGAGTCGAACAAGCCGCCGTCAACGGCTTCCAATTTGCGATGCGGCTGTTTGAGTCCCACATGCTCGCAGGCGGCCGGCGTAACTTCGCGTCCGCGTTTGGTGCGGCGCACAAACCCCACTTGCAGCAGATACGGCTCGACGACATCTTCCAGTGTGTCGCGTTCCTCGCCCAGTGTGGCGGCAATCGCCTCGATGCCGGCAGGCCCGCCCTCATAGACCGTAATCAATGCCCGCAAAAACGCCCGGTCCAATTCATCCAACCCCAGTGCGTCGATTTGCTCCATCTTCAGGGCGCTTTCGACGATATCCTGTGTCAATTTGCCGCTGCCCTTGACCTGGGCATAATCGCGGACTCGCTTGAGCAGGCGGTTGGCAATACGCGGTGTGCCGCGGCTGCGGGATGCGATGCGCTCCAGCGTGCCGGCCTGACAGTGCAGCTCCAGCAGTCCCGCCGAGCGGTTCAGAATTTGGGTCAATTCCTCTTGCGTGTAAAATTCCAGATGATAGAGCATGCCGAAGCGGCTGCGCAGCGGGGCGCTGAGCAAGCCTGCCCGCGTGGTCGCACCAATCAGCGTAAAGCGTTTGAGCGGAAAGTTAATCGTCTTGGCGTGCATGCCGCTATCGACGGTAAAATCGACCTTGAAATCTTCCATCGCCGGATAGATAAACTCCTCGACGGGGGCGCTGAGCCGGTGAATCTCGTCGATAAACAAAATATCGCCCAGTCCGACATTGGTCAGCATTCCCATCACATCGCCCTGTTTGGTCAGGGCTGGCCCCGATGAGATGCGAATCGCCGAGCCCATCTCGTTGGCGATGACATTGGCCAGCGTGGTTTTGCCCAGCCCCGGCGGTCCATAGAACAGAATATGTTCCAACGGCTCGCTGCGTTTTTTGGCAGCGGCGATTGCTATCGACAGCTTCTCGACGGCATTTTTTTGTCCGACTATTTCGGCCAGCCGTTTGGGACGCAGGGATGAATTGAATTGCTCTTCCCTGTCGCCGCCGCTGCCGGCACTGATAACCCGATCTATTGCCATGCAATTATCCTATTTATTTCCGCCGCGGGCGGATTCTGTAATTTTAATTTTTGACTTTTGATTTTTAATTTTGGTTCAACTCCCAAAAAGTTGGTTAAATTATCAGGCGACGAAGGCCT
>CAZICJ010000014.1:0-45029 GCA_964537635.1 uncultured Pirellulales bacterium | reverse complement strand
ACAGTTCCACCTTAACTCAAAGGTGTTTCTGTCCAACGCATGGGGACAACCTCAAGGGCATTTATTTTAAGAAAGGTGGATATTTTATTTTGGATTGGTAATGCTGCTATGGATTTGTTTGTTGTCCTAACGATTGTTTTGTTTTTTTACAATCATCATTCTGCACAGCAAGGAAATCAGCTTTTCGAAAAACGCCTTTACAGCCAGGCTTTAACACAATACCAGAGGATTTATGGTAATCGTTTTCTTCAATTTGGTTATAATATGGAGGCAGCTTCTGCCCAGATAGATGCGGCGAAATGTTACTGTCAACTCGGCAATTTTGAAGAAGCCCGAAAACTATATTTGCTTATAGTAGAACAATATACTGACACATACAAGAGAATCGCAGAACGACGATTGAGGGAGCTTGATGAGGGTTTAAAATTTGTTGCCGAATTCAATCCAGATGCAATCACAGAAAATCCGATGAAAGACCTACTATATTCACCGGGCTTAGCCCCTTCTACAAAAGAAGCATTGATGGCTACAGGAGTAGAGGACATTGGAACGTTGGATTCATTTCTGGAGTTGGCACGAACGTATCAATTTAAGTTGTTTTGCGACAAAAAGGCTCTTGGGGTCTATGTGGAAGTCATGGAAAAAGCGAAATCCTCAAGCTACAAAGAATTGGCTAAAGAAAGAATTGATGAACTGAAAAAATCGGGCGTTTCGTTGAATGAGCAGTAAAACTCACAAGCCGGGTGTTTACCGATTTTTTGACAGAAAAATCCAAATCAAAAACAAGCGGCGATTTGCGTATTCGGTCGTTGCTGTTGTTGGAATAAGTGTTTCTGTATATGTTGTATTGATGCTTTCTGAAAAAAAGATAGAGCGCCAAGACGCATTGAAGTCCTTTCTTAATGCCCGATCCGCCGCTTATAATTTTCAGATAGATACATTACCCGGACTTCCGGCCGTCAATTGTGCGGGGATGTTCAAGCACCCCGGGAAAGTCCGTATGGATATGGGCGGCGAAATGCGATTCTGGTATGATTTGCAAACGGGAAAAGTAACGTCTTTGGCGATAAATGCCAAAGTTGCAGGCGTGGCGAATCTGTCAAAAGAGCAAATTAAAGAGTTCAATAAGAGTCGCATTGATCTTTTGTATATACAGGAGTTGCTGCCTGGTCTTTGCGATGCCCCGGCAGCATCTGTAAAAAAACTGGGCAAATGCAAAATATATGGCACAAAGGCGGTCGGATTTCAATTTGCCCAAGGAGAAACTGAAATTGAGTTCTGGGCGGACTATGAAACCTTAAATCCATTAAAAATCGAATACAAGATGCGGTATCCCGATGGGACAAAGTGCAAGATTGTTGCCAATCAGATCCGGCTTGATTCCAATATTGATGGAACTTTAATGGATGCAGTTATTCCTGAAGGATATACCGTAAAAGATGTTTCTAATTTTAGTATGGATACTGAAAAAATCGCACAGTTAAATAAATGCAATAAAAAAACAGTGGAGCTTGTAACGGCGATTTCGGCATTGAGAAAAACGATGGAAGAATATCAATCAATTCCAAAAGAACAGACAGATTCCAAGAGCAAAGCATTAAAAGAGATGCAGAATGCACAAAATAAGGTGGAAACTCTGACCAAAGAAGTAAATGCGATGAAAGAGGCTGTGATTGAATAACTGGGCATAAGAGACTTGTGGGCTGGATGTAGTAGCGTAAGGCTGACTCCATGTCAGCCTTTTTGCTGTTTGACAAGTGAATAGCGGATTTGGGGGCGGCAGGAGCCGGCAGCTCGCTCAATGGCAGACGCCCTTCGTGGGGCGCACCGAGACGGCGAGGCTGTCCAGCTTTACCGAACCACCCTTGCAATCCAGTCCGGCGTACCGGAGGTATTCTGGTGTCAGCGGGAACTGGCCGGTTCGCTGATTCGAACGGGCGACCTTGCCGCCGCCCAGGCGGCGATGGACAAACTCCTTTGCGATTACTCGACACATCCCGACATCGCCGGGGCGGTTCGCGACCGGACGGCCAAAATGATTTTTTAGCGGCGCCTTTAATTGCTTGACAAGACGGGCATTGTGATGGAAGATAGTGATAATGGATTTGCCGCACAGGTGGTTGCGGCAGGCGATGTTGTGATAACCCGCAAAAATTGAAAAAGTGGATGAACTCAGACGGATCGAAAAAATCAGCCGCCGGCACGGGAAACGTTGCCATAAAGCCCGACTGCGTTATCGTCTTTCAATTCAGCAGTCAGGGACAATGTGACATTCGCAATGACCTGACCGTGCTGGAGCAGATGGGCAAAGACAAGGCGCTGTTTGTTCACCGCTGCCTGGAACTAACACTGCCCTATCTTCAGAGTTGCCTCGAAAATCCATCGGTTATTATCGGACGCCCCATCCGTTTACGAATCAGCCCGGCCTGCAAAGGCACCATTCATTTGATGTCGCACGAATTGCTGATGAATTCGGCACTCTTGGAATATGCACCCAAAGAACGCATCGCCAGAGAACATTTCCTGATTGTCTGTTTTGCAGAGGTACTCTATCATCTTTTTAACTCTCACATGCATATCAGCCGAGTCCGGTATGCCAGTTTCCTGTTTTTAAGCCGGAATATGAACTTGCTGGATGCCGCGCTGGAACAGATGCCGGCCTTTGCCCATACACCGGAACTGGAAAGTTATTGTGCCAGTCTGACACAAATGGACGCCCTGCTGCTGCTGGAGCGGTTTTGGAAATGGCTCGGCCAGACCGGCCGAACACAGGATGTTATCCGTTCTGTTGAAGCCGGCACCGCCGTGAACAAAAAAGCTATTCGTCTAACACTAAACCAATTTGTCCCGCTGTTTGAACAGGCGGAAAAAATGCCATCCTCCAGCCGGGCAAGGATGCTTTTATCGTTTCGTCAGGTGTATGCGGACGCCGGCTGCCTGATACTGGTGTATGAACTCAAAAATCAGGTGCTGCAGGCAATTCGTCTTTGTCCGCAGGATTACCGCGACGCCTATAGTTGTCAGGCGGCCTGCCAAAGTGTCGGCAGCGGCAGCATTCGGACGGAAATTTTTTATGACCACGGTCCGTACATCCGTTCGTGGCTTGGCCGGCTTAAAATCTATTCGCTGGAGCCGGCGCTCAATAAGCTTGCCGAAATGCTCACTTCGGGACATCTGCATACAGTCAATGCGGCGATTGATGACCTTGTCTTTCGCATCCGCCGCAAGGAACACGCCCACGAATCCCAGCGTTTGCTGTATGCGGCGCTGTATTACTGGCATCACGCCAATAAAGGCATCAGCCGCTCGGTCTGCTTTCGCGTCAGCAAAATACTGGAAGACATCCTTACGGAACGTCCTGCGATGTTTCCGCAAGGACGGGTCAACCGCAGTTATTTCCGCGGGGAATCGCCGACAATTCGGATTGAAGTGGACAAACCGCCGCGAACGCTGACCCGAAATGTTCAGGCCAGGATTCAATGGGCGGTCAACGGCCGGCGGCAAAAACCTATTCCAATGTCTTTGGCATCCGAACTCAGCAAGGGCGGCCGTATCTGCTTTGAATCGGCGCTGCCATCCAAAACGGGATGGATTCACTATTCTGTGCAGGTGTCGTGGAATGCGGGCAAAACATGGGAATTTGAAAAGTTTGACGAAAATTCACATGGTCTGCTCAAACGGGTTGCCGACGAACGGGGACAGCGGATTCTAAGCCTGTATGCGGATTGTTTCAATTTGAAATTAGACGCCGGCCTGCATCCGGTTCGGGATGAAACCGGAGCGTTTGTCTATGGGACATTCGACGATCTGGCCGAGCAACTGGAGTCGATTCGCAAAGAAGGCTATACGCGGATTTACCCTCTGGGGGCACTGGAACTGGGCTGGGCAGGCGAGGCAGGACCGGATCCATCCGTATTTTCCGTCTGGGATGGGCGTACGGTGCGACGCGATTTGGGCGGAATGGAAGGCTTACTGCGGCTCAAACAGCGAGCCGACCAGCTCGGAATGAAAATCCTGCTGTGCATGCTGAGCCATTTTTCGCGGGCGTATCATAGTTGGCCGTATTCCCTGCCGGCGTTCATTATCGGCACGGATGGACGGCTGACCCGCCGGGCCGGATGGGATGGGGAATGGGATGAATGGCTCGACAGCTTTATGGTGAATATGCGGGATTTGGATAATGTAGAGTATTTAGTTAATATAGCAAAAGAACTGACTGAGCTTGGATTCGGGCTTCGAATCGATGTCGGGCATGGTTTTGACACGGTATTTCCGGTCAATCCGGCACTACCTACCAAACCCAAACTGTTCGGCGAAGTTACGCTCAAGGGCTTTGAGCCGGTTGACTTACGGGGAACCAATGAGCCCAATATCCCGCTGTTGTACATCTGCTATCGGGTGCAAAAAGCTGTACCCGGCGCTTTAGTGGCGTATTCCGAACAGTGGCACGGCAATGAAGTCCGGATGATAAAATCCGCAACGATACCATACAATGCCCTGATTAAGAATCTGGAAAATATCCGCAATGGGCAAAACATCGAAAGTCCGCTGGGACTCAATAACAACTACGATTATCTCAGTCGCATTTCGAAGCGGTATGGCGGACAAACGCTGTCTCTGTTCAACAGTCATGACGAGGAATCGCCGGCAAGCAATTATCAAAATATGATATGGCCGGCCGCGGCCATGCTGGTCTTGGGCAGCTATGGTCCGCTGATGTACCATATCAGCCGTCTGCCGGGGGCTGAGTTTGGGGCTTTTTCACGCCGGTTTGATATGGCTTATACGGAATGCTGGAAGCACTGGGTCAATAACCGCTTTAATCATCCCTGGCAGGATGAGGATGCCGCCCGTCAAAGCATTTTGTCGCATTATCCGTATCTTCGGGGTTTCGGCACTTATCTTCGCGCCCTGTATGCCTTTGCCGATGAGCATCCCGTGCTGATCAAAGGAACAATTACCGCAATTAAAACAGGTAATAGCCGAATTGCGGCGTTTGTGCGGTCTTATCAAAAACAGAAATTTCTGTGTGTATTTAATTTCCCCAACGCCGTCCTGGAAGGTCAGCAGGCGGTCGCCCGTCCGTTTAATTTTCAGCTTCGCAGCGCAGCCGACGGCAAGCCGATTGAGGGACTCTCCGCCGACGAATTTTATGAACTGCGGCAGCGGTATAACAATGTTGAAGGAAAAATGCGGTGGAACAAAGGGGAATACTGGGTCGGCCATGAACTGCTGGAATTGGGGTTCGGGGGAGCATTGGACCCGGTATCGACGGCAGTCTATGAGATTGTTTCCAAAGAGCAGAATGTGCCGGAAAAGCAGGTTTTGTTCGATTCATTCAGACGGTTTTTCCGGTACGGCAAGGAAGACCGAATCCGGCACTGCTATGCTGCTCGCGTATTTATCGAATGTTGCGGGCAAACGCCGGATTTTGAGCGCTTTGGCAGTTTATTCAGGATGCTGGCCGGTTGGCTGCTGGAGGGAGATGAGTACGGCATTGCGGCGATGGGCTGCCTGTTTTCGCAAATCAGCGACCGGCATCCGGACATCCGCCCTGTCATTCTGGAATTTCTGACCCGTATCGCGGTCAATAAGAATCAGCGGTTTGAAAAAGACCACCGGCGAGCGGCAGCCGATATTATCCAATCCATCAATATCGGCACGATTGTGCTGGTCTCGCCCGAATCGCGATTCAGCGGAGCGACCGGCGGCGTCGGCATCTATATCACCGATATCGCCGATGTGCTCAGCGAACTGGGATTCCATGTCATTCTGGTAACACCGCTGTACGAATGCAACCGCAAATATATCCACGACCACTACAAGCCGGTCTTTGAAGGACACCAGTTTTCGATTCGCTTCCCTGAATTTCATGACCACAGCCAGACGGAAACAGTCGGCTCAACGGTCGAGGTGGTCAATATCCTGCGTTCGACGCTGGCACGGCGAAAATACGGAAAACGCTCCCGTATTGAAATCCTGTATCTGGAAAACGGAAGATACCTGAACAGTCCATACAGCGGCACGACCGCCGAAGACAAAATCCGCCACGCCCGCGTCTTGTCGCAGGGAGCATTAGAAGCCCTGCGATGCTATAATTACTACCCATCCATCATTCAGACCAATGAATGGCCGTCCTGGCTGGTCGCAGCGTATCTGAATACATGGCCGGAATTCCGCAACGACCCGCATTTTGCGCAAACCCGCGTCGGCAGCATGATGCACAATCCGCATCCATCCTACAGCATCATTCTCAACGAAGCCAACCCGGTCAAACGCAATTATTACTGCCATGTGTTGGGCATTGACCCCCACTTGCATTACGATCTGGCGGTCAACCGTTTTGGCAGTAATGGACACGAAATCGACCTGACGCACACAATGCTCAAATCGTCCCACTTTATCGGCACCGTCAGCCGGGCGATGAAAGAACGAATGATGCGTGAAACCTGGTTGTTCGGCCACATCTATGAATTTGCCGAAAAGCACCGGGCCGGAATGTTTTTTGCCCGCCGCAACGGTTTTAATATGGCCGCCCGTCAGCGATTCTGGTTTGGCTCCAAAAAAAGCATCGTTGAAACCTACCAGCCCGCCGCTCGAAAAAGACTGTTTTATAAGTATTACGCAGCCAAAAAAACCGCCAAGCTCGATTTGCAAAACGACCCGCATATCCGCCTGACGGCAGACAGCGAAGTCTGCGACCATGTAATTTTTGGGATGCTGCACCGTATCAGCAAACAAAAGGGGTTCGAATTGCTGGCAGACTGGAAGGTCTTTTGCGACGCAACCAATCAGTATATCCGCTTTGAGCCGTGGAATATGAACGGGCCGACCCTGCTGGAACATTTCCTTTCCACTGACCTGCGAATTCAGTTTGTAATCTGCGGCCGCGTGGAAGACAGCATGGATGGCAGACGGTTTGATGCGCATTTCCGGCGGATTGCCGCGCGGCCTGACATGGCCGGCCGGTTTGCCTATTACCCCGAAGGCAATCTGCCGCCGTCGCTGTATCGTAATTTGTATATCGGCTGTCAATACTTCGTAATGCCTTCCGGTGGAGAGGTCGGCGAACCCTGCGGCATCAGCCAGCAGGAAGCACACGCCGGCGGCACGCCCGTGATCGCTCATCATCAGGATGGATTGCAGCACACTGTCTCGGATACCGATTTCGGGGATACGGAATATCCATCCAACGGGATTAAATTCTCCGGCTTCAATGGACAGACCTTGCTGGATGCGTTGGCCGACGCGGTGGAAATTTATTATTCGGGAAAACGCAAACTATACCGCGATCAAGACGGCCGCGGCAAACCGATGGACTATGATGATTTGGTCTATAATGCCTTTTGCCGCGATCATCGCTGGATTCGTCCGCTGCGGGATTATATTGATATGTACGCCAAGGTTCAGCAAACATCTATTCCGCCGCACTTGGACGCTCTGCGGCTGACGGTCGAAGCGGCAGAAACCGCTGACAGCGACTTGGGCGATGTGATTGTCCGCTATGGACTGACCGGCTCGCAAGCCGCCGCAGCGCTGATTGAGGCCATGGCAAGCCCTGCTTCCTCGCTGCGTCAAGCCGCTGCCAGAACTCTGGTGCGTTTTGTAAAGCATCTGGATGAAACATTCGGAGCTGATGTCCGAACACTCCTTCAAGCCAGGCAACCCTGCAGCAATAAAACCCATGCTAAATTAATCAACTGGGTGCTGAACAGCCTTCACTAAACGGCAATGTTTTGCCGGGTAAATGCACAAGCGCATTGAAAACCGTTATCGGACCTGCCTATACGAATTTCACAAAAAAACAGGTTTGCTCAAACTAAATCCGCCTTCAACCAAGCCGCTCCACCCTGTTATTGCATCCTGAAATGGAACAGATGGAAACAATTTAGCCATTGCTTATCGTTTTATTATGGGACGCTGTCCCGCAATTTCCGCACACCGTCTCTATATTGCCGTTAGATTCAATATTATTTAGATTTTATATGTCCTGAACTTGTCTTTTTGCCGGATACCAGACTCGGTTTGTCCGGTTATTCAATGGCTGGATTCTGACGAAAGCAATGCCGGATGAACTTTAAAAAAACTGCCGTCTGAATCGCGGCATACAAAAAGGATGTTGATAGAGGCATGTTAAATCTGTTTGGAAAACACATTGGGCCGATCGGCGTCGATTTGGGAAGCGGTTTCCTGCGAATGGCTCAAATTGCACAAAATGGAAACGGCCCGTATTTGCACTGCGCTGCGGTGGCTGCCCGGCCTGAAACCGTTGTTCCGCAAAGCCCCGCCTGGCAGCGGTGGGCGGTGGAATCAATGAAAGAGTTGTCGCGCAGCCAGCCTTTTAAGGGTAAAAAAATTGTTACCGCCCTGCCGTCGGACGATTTGTTTATCGACCAGATTCGAATTCCACGTTCGCAGATGGAAAAACTCGATGAGGCGGTTGCTTCCCGGATTCAGAAAAAGATGCCGTTCCCACCGCAGGAAGGACTCATTCGCTCGGTTCCGGTGCACATCGAGGAACAGAAAAACCCCGAGGTCGAAGTCATTGTGATGGGCGCTGCCCGCGAAAAGGTGCACCAGCATCTGGCGATTTTTGAAGCGGCAGGTCTTGAAATTGCCAGCATCGGCGTTTGGCCGCAAGCGATGATCAACAGTTATCGGCACTTCTTCTGCCGCAGAACAAACGACCAGAACCGCGTCGTGATGCTGATGGATATCGGCACCAATCACTGCAATGTGGTTATCTGCCGCGGGTCGAACCTGTTATTTGCCAGAGTGATCCCGACCGGATTTATTCAGCTCAGTCAGGGACAGCTCGTGCAGCGGCTGTTTGCTGAAATTGACGCCTGCTGCCGATACCATGAAACGATGCTTCCCGGCGTTCCGATTGAGCGAATTCTGCTGCTGGCCGGCAAAAATGTGGATAAATGCATCTGCGAAAAGGTCTCTGAATTAGCCCAAAAGATGCAGACTCCGGCGCAGATTGGCGATGTGCTTTCAGCCATTGACGTCGGCGCCAGCAATGAGACGATAGACCGCAGAAATACGAATATTGATTGGGCGATGGCATTCGGACTGAGTCTCGAAAACGCCCCAAAGTGAACTTAACACAAACAGGATATCTATATGACAACGATTAATTTTGTTCCAAACGACTATATTCAGCAGCGCCAGTCCAGCCGCGTTAATTTTCTGTATCTGACGCTGCTGGCCGCGATTTTAGGCTCTATCGGGGCAACCTTTTCCGTCATCAAGATGCGGCAGCGCAGCGTTGAATCCGAACTCAACGACCTGAATGTCAAAATGACGCAGGCCAAAGAGCAAATCGCCCAGCTCGAACAGCTCAAGGACCGCGGCAAGACAATGATTAAAAACATGGTAATGACCGCCGACCTGCTGGAACCGGTTCCGCGAAGCGTCATCCTGGCAAGTCTGACCAACAGCCTGCCTACAGGCGTCTCGCTGCTGGAAGTTTTTTTGAATGAGAAGGAAATCAAAACCGCCGTCGCCAAAACGGACACTAAAACACAGCACCAAAGCCAGAAAAAAGCCGCCCCAGCATCCAAAGCCGCTGCCGCCGCACCCGCACCGGAAGTCAAAACGACGACCAATGTGGCCATTGAAATTGAAGGTCTGGCGCCCAGCGATATTGAGGTAGCGGGATTTATCGCCAACCTGAGCGGCTCGCTGATTCTCAACAGCGTCGAATTGGTGCAGTCCAAAGAGTGCGACAAGGATGGCGTCAAATTCAGACAATTTCGCCTTCGCTCCTCGCTCAAATCCAATCTGACGCTCACCAAAGAAGATATCGCCAAAATACGCAAAAAAAAGGAAGACACCCTTTAACGCCGCAATCCCTTTGAAAGGATATGCTTATGACCAGTGGAATTCGCCATTTTATTTTCTTTATCCTGATAGCCGGAATGGTCTATGTCTCATGGGCTTATATGATAAAGCCGGCCAATAACGCGCTGACCCAGGAACGCAGCAATCTGGAACAAAAACGCGCCAAACTGGCAGAACTTGACCGCGCCAAGGTAACCGCCGAAGACCTCAAAGCTCAGCTTCAGCGGGTGGAAGACGCCATCAAGCTGTTTGAAAGCAAGCTGCCCCCGCAAAGCCAGATTCACACTGTACTGGAAAATGTCACCCTTATTGCACAGAAAAACGGGTTGACGCCCAAGACGATCAGTACATTAAAGCCAATGGAAAACCGCGGCTACATTGAACAGCCTCTCAAAATGGAGCTGCACGGCGATTTCAATTCCTACTATGCATTTCTGCTGGAATTGGAACGCCTGGACCGAATCACCAAAATCCGTGAGCTGACACTCAAGAAAAAAACTCAAGCCGAAGGCTTTACTGAAGCGACCTTTGTGATGAGTATCTTTTTTCAGAATGCCAAAGTCTAACCCAAAGCCCAGGAGTTGAAACCATGTTATCCTATTTGAAAGAAGGTCAGGCCGGCGTTCCAGCCGCCAATCAGATGAACGCCGCCGCCCCGCAAAACGCTAATCCGTCGTTAAGCAGCAAAGAAGACTATCTGACCGTCTCCGGCCACGGAAAGAAACTCAAACAAAGCACTTATTTTCTGGCAGGGCTGTTTGTCGTCGGCGGTCTGTGTCTGTGGCTGATGATTAAAAAAGCCGCCCCCGCTTCCGCTGCCGCAGCATCCAAGCCGGCGGCTGAACAGGCGCAAATCGACGCTGTCATCGCCCAGCTCAACGGCATGCAGACGGAAATCGGTTCGCAGATGAAAACGATGACCGGCAGAATTCACACCGTTACTGAAGTCGGACAGGTGGGCGTCAGCGAGCTGCAGAAAAATCCGTTTGTCCAGGAAACCGCCGTCAGCGAACCGGGCATCCCCGACTCGCTGGCGCAAAGACAGATTCTCGAGGCAAAATTACGGCACAAAGCCGCCGGCATGGAATTGCTCAGCATTACCGCTTCAGGCGGCAGCAGTATCTGTATGATTAATGATACAGTGCTGCGCATCGGCGACTCGATTAACGGCTTTACCGTCAAAGAGATTACTCCGACAACTGTCAGTCTTGAAGAAAGCGATATCCAGATTCAATTAAAGATGCAGCAATGAAACGACTCTTTGGTAAAAAACCTGCTTTCCAGCGTATGACCGATAATATGACGGCGGTCATGGATTTACAGGCCGGCCAGACCGAACTGGCGCCGGGACTGCGGAATCTCTACAGCCCCGACGCAGTAGTCAAGACACATATTCGCGACATGGCCGACATCCTCAGCGACGACCAGATACTCAGCCCCGAACAGCTTGCTCAGCTTCGCAGTGAACAAATTAAGGGCAATGTCGATATCGAAAAATACCTTAACAAACTGGGTATTGACAAAGTTCACATCCTGCAAGCCAAAGCCCGGCTGTACGGTTACGAATTCAAAAAAGTCACCGCCAAAGACGTTGATAAAGAGACTTTCAAGAAACTCGACCTGGCCTATATCAAATCCAATCTGGTGCTGCCGATTTCCATCGTCAATGGGGTTCTGCTGGTCGGCGTCTGCGACCCGGCCAATGTGTTTGCCATCGACGACGTCAAACGCCACACCGGAATGCCCGTCGATATCGCCGTCTGTTTAGACACCGATATCCTGGCAGTCTGCGAAGAACTCGACGAAAGCAAATTCAACTACAATGTCGATGAAATCATGAGCGATATGGGCGGCGAAATCGAAGTGGTCAAGGATATTGATGAAAACAATATCGAAGACCTCGAAAAAAGCGCCGGCGAATCGCCCGTCATCAAATTTGTCAATTATCTGCTCAGCAACGCCCTGCGCGAAGGCGCCAGCGATATCCATATCGAACCCAAGGAAAAGTACACCAAAATCCGCTACCGCATCGACGGCGTGCTGTTCGAGTCAACCCAGGCGCCGGCCAAAATGCACCCGGCTATCGTCTCGCGTCTGAAAATTATGGCTAACCTCGACATCTCCGAACGCCGCATCCCGCAGGATGGCAAAATCGCCGTCATTATGGGCGGACGCGGCGTGGATTTGCGCGTCTCGGTACTGCCGACCAGCCACGGCGAAAAGGTTGTCATTCGTCTGCTCGACAGCAAAAGCATTATGCTCGGATTGGACAAATCCGGCATGGAACCCCGCGTCCTGAATGCGTTCCTCGAACAAATCAATCTGCCGCACGGCATCCTGCTGGTTACCGGCCCGACCGGTTCGGGCAAAAGCACCACGCTGTATTCGGCGCTGGCACAAATCGACAGCAAGACCATGAATGTCTCGACCGTCGAAGACCCGGTCGAATACAATCTGGAATACTGCAATCAGGTACAGGTCAATGAACGCGCCGGACTGACTTTTGCCGGCGCTCTGCGAAGTCTTCTCCGGCAAGACCCCGACATTATCATGATCGGCGAAATCCGCGACAATGAAACCGCGCGCATCGCCGTACAGGCCGCCCTGACGGGCCATTTAGTCTTATCCACCCTGCATACCAACGACGCCCCCAGCAGCGTCTCGCGTCTGGTCAATATCGGCATCGAGCCGTATTTGATTGCCGCATCGCTGAACGGCATTATTGCTCAGCGTCTGGTTCGGCGAATCTGCAAGCACTGCAAAGAAAACTATGCCGCACCCGACAATATCAAAAAATACCTGGATATGGCAAAAATAGAGCCATCCGAGCTGTTTTACGGCAAGGGATGCGACCAATGCCGCAACAGCGGCTATGCCGGGCGCGCCGGCATCTTTGAACTGCTGGTCGTGGACGACAAGTTCCGTGAAATCATCAACACCGACAGTTCCGTCAATGGAATGCGAAAGGCATTTTTAGCCAGCGGCTGGCCGAGTCTCTTTGAAGACGGCCTGATGAAGGTCAAAAAAGGCGTTACCACGATTGAAGAAATTCTCCGAGCGACGGAGGCGTCGTCAGGATTGGGCGACGACATCCTCAAACAAAATCATTAAATCTGACAGGAAGGCAAGATATGTTCGATGTAAAAGAAATGCTCAGCAAAGCCATTGAGAACAGCGCATCAGATATTCATATCAATACCGAAATGCCGCCGATTATGCGCATCAACACCGAGCTGGTCGTCATGGACCTGCCCGAAGTGTCCAACGACCACGCCCGCCAGATGGTGCTGCAGATGGTCGGCGAGGACAAATTCAAAGTCTTTATGCAGAAACGCGACCTGGACTTTTCCACGACGATTGACAACGGCTGCCGTTTCCGCGTCAACGCCCATGTGCAGCGGGATTCCTTTGCAATCTCGTTTCGTGCCATTTCCAGCAAAATCCCGGATATCGACAGCCTGCATTTGCCGCCCATCGCCAAAGAACTGACCGACCTGCCGCGCGGCCTGATTCTGGTTACCGGCCATACCGGCTCGGGCAAAAGCACCTCGCTGGCGGCGATGATTAACGTCATCAACCAGAAGTACCGCAAACGCATCATCACCCTCGAAGACCCGATTGAGTACCTGCTTGAAAATAACTCGTGTATGATTGAGCAGCGCGAAATCGGCTCCGACTGTCCCTCGTTTGAGTCCGGCCTGCGGCATGCCCTGCGTCAAGACCCGGATGTGATTCTCGTCGGCGAAATGCGCGACCTGGAAACCACCAGCTCCACCATCACCGCCGCCGAAACAGGCCATTTGGTCTTATCCACCCTGCACACAATCAACGCTTCGCAAACCGTCGAGCGTATTATCGATATGTATCCGGCAAGTCAGCAAAACCAGATTCGGGCGATGTTGGCCAACACCCTGCAAGCGGTTCTCTCGCAGACCCTGTTTCGCCGCATTGACAAGCCCGGTATGGTACCGTGTGTAGAAATCCTGCTGTGTACCTCGGCGGTACGAAACTGCATTCGCGAAAACCGCATTTATGAAATCCCCAACATCATCGAAACATCGCGCCGCGTCGGAATGCAGACGATGGACTTCAGCATCCAGCAGATGTACAACGACGGCTTTATCGACCGGGAAGAAGCGATTGTCCGTTCCAGCAATCCCGGCAAAATGGAAAAACTGCTGCCGCCCAAAACCAACGACGCCGCATCCACCAAGGTGGCGGTCGCGACCGCATAACCCGTGTTTTAGAAAAGAGGTACATAAATGACATCGTACACAAAAACGTCCGCCTCTGCCGCCGCCCCGGCCTCTGCCGCTCCGGCAGCCTTGAAAGCGGCCGGCGGATTCCAGGTTGACTTTGGTCCCAGCAAAAAAGACATCCTGAATTTCACCAACCAACTGGCGGTGATGATTCGTGCCGGCATCAGTTTGCAGTGCGCCCTGGAATCCATCGGTATGCCCATACGCAAACCGAAATTCCGCGCAATCGTCTTAGACCTCAAAAATCGTCTCGAAGCCGGCGAAAGCTTTTCTCATGCGCTGTCTCAGCATCCGGAAACATTCAGCAATCTGTATATCAACATGATTGCCGCAGCCGAAATTTCCGGCTCGATGTCCTCGATGCTCCAGCAGTTAGCCGAATATCTCGACCAGGAAGCCGAAACACGCGGTCAGGTCATCAGCGCCATGGTCTATCCGGCAATTATTGCCTTCATGGCGATTTTCTGCGTTACATTTCTGCTGACCTTTGTATTGCCGCGCTTCTTGACCGTCTTTGCGGGCAAAGAACATCTGCTGCCGGCGCCGACAAAACTCATTATGGCAATCAGCAGCACGATGCGCAATTACTGGTTTATCGTGTTTCCATCCATCGGCGGCATCGTCATGGGATTCTGGTATTTCACCAACAAAACCCCTATCGGCAAACTCTGGTGGGACAAAACCAAACTCAAAATCCCGCTGCTCAAGACCCTGTGCCGCAGTCTGTATATCACCCGCAGTCTGCACACGATGGGCGTACTGACCAACGCCGGCGTACCCATTCTGGACACCATTTCCATTACCTCGCAGATTTCCGGCAATATCCTCTATGAGAATATGTGGAAAAATGTCCACGAAAATGTCCGTCAGGGACGCAAAATCGCCGGCTCGCTGGCTGAATTCCCCCTGATGCCCTGCAATGTCGTCCAGATGATTCAATCCGGCGAAGATTCCGGCACACTGGGCGAAGTCCTCAATGATATTTCCAAATTCTACGCTCGCGAACTCAAAACCGTCATCAAGGCCGTCACCAGTATGATTGAGCCGCTGATGATTGTCGTCATGGGCGTCCTGGTCGGCTTTATCGCGATGAGTATCATTCTGCCTATCTTTAAGATGTCCAGCCTTGCCAGCGGACATTAAGGAGACTTTGAAAATGAAACGCCTGCAACCGATTCAATCCGGCGGTTTTACCCTGCTGGAGGTGATGTTTGCATCCATGCTGATTGGCCTGGCTATTGCGGCGCTGGCCGTTACCAGCAGCGCCTATACCATCGTCAACGGCGCCGGCATTGATTTGAGTACAGCCGAATTTCTCGTTGAAGAAATCCGCGAATTGACCGCCCCACTGCCAGCCGTTGACCCGGCTGGAGTCTCAGGAACCTGCGGCCCCGACGCCGGCGAATCCACACTGGCGTTGTTCGACGATGTGGATGATTTCGATGGACAAACCATCAGTCCGCCGATTGATGTCGATAGAACAGCCATGACGGAATTTGCAGCATTCAGCCAGCAGATCACCGTGCAGAATATCACCGCGTCGAATCTCACACAAACCGTTGCCGACCACAGTACGGATTTATACCGAATCACCGTAACCATTACCAAAAACAACAGCCCAATCACCAGTACAAGCTGGGTACGGGCAAACACCAATTAAGTGCGGAGCAAAACGATGCGCAATTCCAGACATTGCAGGGGCTTTTCGGTTGCCGAGCTGCTGACGGCGCTGGTGATTCTCGGCATCCTGATGGCAGCCGTCGCTGTGGCGTTTGATGCGGCGGTTACCAATTTTCATAACAATGAAGGGCTGTCCAGAACCATCAACACAGCACGCGCCGCCCTGCTGCGGCTGACAACCGATATCCGAACAGCACAATCCGTTGCCATCATCGGCGCCGGCGGAGATGCGGACAATCAGCAATGCAGTCTGATTACCGCCGATGGACGCGATATAACCTACCAATATGATGCAGATACCGATACGCTGATGCTGATTACCAATGATGATACAACCGACAGCGACTATGTCCTGTGCCGCAATGTGTCTGCGGTTACTTTCAACCGGGCGGTTGTGCCATCCAGCAGTCCTGCCGAAATCCGCAATGTGCGAATTATGCTGACATTAGCCGACGACGCCAGCAATGTCAGTCAGACCCTGGCCGCCGCCGCGGTGGTGCGAAGAAACCTATAGTCCCCCTCAGTGGAATGGTCAGGGCAGGGGCTTGACCATGATATTCTTGAAATAGGCAGTGCTGCCGGGGTCATGTCCCTGAAGTGCAAATGTTCCATTAGACAACTTCCTGCCCGGCATTTTGGGATAGCCGGTTTGACTGACGCCTTCCGGTTCTGTGTAATCCACTGTAACGACGCCGTTGACCTTAATGGTGATATGTTTGCCGCTGACAATGATATGCTGGGTGAACCACTCGTTGTCTTTGGCGGGCGACTCTTTGACATCAACAACGGCATAAAGCCCGCCGGTGCGACGCCAGTCGCTATGACTGTTGTTGACCTGCACCTCATAACCCTTGCTGGGCCAGCCTGTCTCCTCATACTGGGTGTGAAAATACATGCCGGAATTGGATTTGGGCAGAGTCAGCACATCGGCTTTCCACTCGAAATTCGTGAAATTGGCGCCCATAACGGAGCCTGTATAGAACAGATGGCTGCGGTTGCCGTGGGCGACAATCTTGCCGTCTTCGACGCTGAAGCAGCCTTTATTTTCACTGGCCGTCCAGCCGTTGAGCGTTTTGCCGTCGAAAAGGCTGATCCAGCCATCGTTTTTGGCGGTGTGCGCAGATTGGCAGCCGCTCAGGACAAGACAGGCACTGATAAGTGTTGCGGTGATAACTCGAGCCATATTCATCTCCTAAAAAATTACATGCAAGCAATCACAGGTTTTGGTAAAGTTGAGCTACACACCCAACCCCACATACCCGCGTTTCAACTCGACCCGGAATAATACCCTTCCCAGAATGACAAATCAATCTGAAAACACGCCAAAAAATACCGCCAGCAATTATCGATTGCCAACAACAGCAATTGCGGATATAGTATATGACCATGAGCGACAAAAAGACCAGATTATTTATCATCGACGGCCATGCGATTATTTACGCAGCCTATTACGCCCCGATGCGTCCGCTGACCAGTCCGGCCGGCGAGCCGACCAAAGCCGTTTATGTTTTTACCACAGGCCTTCTGGGTATTCTGGATAAAGAAAAGCCGGATATGCTGGTCGTGGCAATGGATTCCAAGACCCCCAGCTTCCGGTCGCAGATTTACCCAGATTACAAGGCACACCGCCCACCCATGCCCGAAGATATGCCCATCCAGATTGCCCGCATCGAACAGATTCTGCAAGCGATGCGGATTCCTATGCTGCGAGTCGACGGCTTTGAAGCCGACGACATCATCGGCACCCTGTCCAAACAAGCCTCACAGGAAGGCATCGATGTGCTTATCTGCTCCAAAGACAAGGATATGCTGCAACTGCTCAACGCTCATACCGCGACATACGACATCAAGACCGGCCAGACCTTTGGCGAATCGCAAATGTTTGCCGAGATGAAGATTACGCCGTCTCAGTTTATCGATGTACTGGCTTTGCAGGGTGACACGGCTGACAATGTCCCCGGCGTGCCGGATGTCGGCCCCAAAACCGCCCTGGAATGGATACAAAAATACGGTTCGCTGGAAAATCTCTACCAGAATGAATCGCAGATCACCGGAAAACGCGGCGAAAACCTGCGGCAATCCAAAGACCTCATCCTGCTCAGTAAGACACTGGTAACTATCAACCGAAATGTGCCAGTACAACTTGACCGGCAGACCTTTTCGGTTCACCCGCCGGACAAAGAAACTCTGAGCAACCTATTTACAGAGCTTGGATTTACTCGCTTATTGACCCAAATGGATATTAAATCCACCCCGCCAGCCATTGAAAAGGCCAAAGCTGGAAGCCAAATGTCCCTATTTGGCACAATAAGCGATGCCGTGCCGGTAGCCGCAGACAAACAAGGCAAGGATTACCACCTGATTGACACAATGGATAAATTCGATGTATTCTGCAAAGAATTAAGCAAACAGGAATGTTTTGCCCTTGACACAGAAACGACTTCGATTGACCCGATGCGGGCAGACTTGGTGGGGATGAGCTTTTGCTGGAAATCCGGAATGGCATACTATCTTCCGGTCAAGGCGCCGCTGGGACAAAAACGCCTTGATATCGATAAGATTCGTCCACTTCTTGCGCCGATATTGTCGGATGCAAACCGCTGCAAAATCGGCCAGAATCTCAAATATGACCTGCTGGTACTGCAAAACGCTGGTCTGCCGGTTACCCTGTCTGCCGGCAAGGCATTCGATACGATGATTGCCTCCTACTGTCTGGCCGCCGACCGCGGAAGCCATTCGATGGACCAAATGGCACGGGATTATCTGGGCTATGAACCGATACCGATATCCGACCTGATCGGCAAGGGCAAAAATCAGATTACATTCGACCAGGTGGATACCGCCGGCGCCTGCGAGTACGCCGCCGAAGATGCGGATGTTACCTGGCGGCTGTGGGAGTATCTATCGCCGCGTATAGATAAGGAGTACGCCCTCAAGAAACTCTTTACGGAAGTGGAAATGCCGCTGATGGAAGTGCTGGCACGGATTCAAGCCAACGGCGTGACCATCGACGCCAGGATGCTGCGGCGGATGTCGGGGACACTGCGGACACAGTTGGATACGCTAACCGATAAGATATTCGCCCTTGCCAAGGGACCCTTTAATATCGACTCGCCCAAACAGCTTGGTGAGGTGCTCTTTGACCGGTTGGGGCTGCCCAGCGCCCGCAAGGGCAAGACGCAGCGCAGCACGGATGCCGATGTGCTTGACGAGTTGAGCGACTCGCATCCGATTGTGCCGCTGATTCTCGAATACCGGCAGTTGATGAAACTGCAAAATACCTATATTGACAAACTGCCTCTGCTGATTAACCCGCGCACGGGCCGAGTGCACGCCTCGTTCAATCAGACGATTACCGCTACCGGCAGGCTCAGTTCCTCCGATCCGAATTTGCAGAATATCCCCGTGCGGACGGAGTTGGGCAAGCAAATCCGCTCGGCATTTATCCCCGCCGACCCGGATGACTGCATCCTCAGCGCCGACTATTCGCAAATCGAGCTGCGGCTGCTGGCGCATTTTTCACGCGACAAGGCCCTGCTGGGGGCGTTTGAGAGCGATATGGATATTCACACCTTTGTCGCCGCACAGATATTCAATGTCGATGCCCAGACCGTCAGTTCCGAGATGCGTACCCGCGCCAAGGCGGTCAATTTCGGCATAATCTATGGACAAGGAGCGTTTGGACTGTCGCAGACAACCGGCCTGTCGCAGGCGGAAGCCAAACAATTTATCGAGGCCTACTACGCCCGCTATCCGCTGATTCGCAAATTTATGGATGCGGCAATCGAACAGACCCGCAAGAGCGGCTATGCCGAAACGATTCTGGGACGCAGAAGGCCGATTACCGGACTGGAAAGCAAAAATTTCTCGGTTCGTTCGCAGGCCGAACGGCTGACGGTCAATACCATTATTCAAGGCTCGGCGGCGGATTTGATTAAAGTCGCGATGATACGCATCCAGAAGCGGATAGACCGCGACCGCCTGCCGATTAAGATGATTCTGCAAATCCACGATGAACTGGTCTTTGAACTGCCCCGCAAAGATGCTGAAACACAGAGTCAGTGGATTGTCGCGGAAATGGCCGGCGCCATCGACCTGGATGTCCCGATTAAGACCGATGTCGCCATCGGCGCATCATGGATGGAGTAACCGCCCGGCCGTTAATTCTTCTTCAGGCGGATATCATGCTGTTCTTTTTCGAATCGGTGCTTGTGGTGCAGTTCTTCCTGTGCCAGCAGCTCAAGAATT
The DNA here is from genome assembly GCA_964537635.1 of uncultured Pirellulales bacterium. Lineage (GTDB taxonomy): Bacteria > Planctomycetota > Phycisphaerae > Sedimentisphaerales > Anaerohalosphaeraceae > Anaeroglomus. Next base: position 24,996 of record CAZICJ010000014.1, on the reverse strand, counting down.
TGCCGCAACTGTTTGTTTTGTGCGACCCGTGCCAGAATCTGGTAGAGCATATAGGCGGCGTGTTCTTTGTTGATGGCCGTCTTGATTGCCTGCTCGTAGGTCAAATGGCTGGGGGTCGGAACCGCAGCGACATAGCCGGCGATTTCCCGATGGTCCTGCTCGCTGAGCGGCTCGCTCTGTGTCAGCCCCAGAATGTTTTCCAGCCGCTGTTTGTGCGTCAATTCCTCGGCGGCAAACGACAGCAAGACCTCCTTCATCGGGGCATTATCGGCGCGGCCGGCCAGCTCCACATAGAAATCATACGACATCTGTTCCAGCGATATCGCAAACCGCATCACATCTTCCAATGAGTCAAATTGTTTCATAATCATATTCCTTATTGGGCTTTGTTTGCGTGCCAGAATACCGCACCGGTGGTTTTTTGGCAAGAAGATTGTCAAATCCCCTTTGGACGAGTATAATACAGGAACTCCGAACTATAAACTATGAACTATGAACTGAACTACGACTGGCTTATTTATGTCTGGATAGCGCTGCTGCTGGTATGCAACGGCATCTTTGTGCTGATGCAGTGTTTCTATCTGCCTGGCAACTGGATGATGGTCATTGCAACGCTGCTGTTTGCCTGGGGCTTTAACCAGCGGGCGGTCTTCGGGATGCCGCTGCTGTGGACGATTGTGCTTTTGGCAATCGTCGCTGAGGTGGTAGAGTTTCTGGCAGGCGCCGGCGCTGCCAAAAAATTCGGCGCAGGCTGGCTGGCATCCTTAGCCGCAATCGCCGGAGCCATTCTGGGAGCAATCATCGGCACATTCATCATCCCCATCCCGATACTCGGCACCCTGCTGGGCTGCTGCGGGGGCGCCGGGCTTGCCGTTTTTGCGGTTGAGCGGATGACGGGTAAAGAAAAACAAAAATCCATCCAGTCCGGCGTCGGCGCCGGCATCGGCGTCGCGATCGGAACCATCCTCAAAATCGCCATCGGCGGACTGATTTGGCTGCTGATTGCCATCGCCGCATTCTGGCCGTAAGCCAAAGCATCACTCTGAGTTATCGCACGCCAACCTCCGGGACAAGCGGCTCCCACTGGACTTTGGCGGCGCCCAGCAGCGTACCGGTGGCGTATGACAAATCCACCAGCGAAATTTGATAATCGGCAAGGGCTTTAATTTCCTTGCTTTGTGCCAAGGCAAGGCGTGCCTGAGCATCCAGCACATCGGTGGAGGTACGAAGCCCCTGCTCAAACTGGCGGATTTCCGCTTCGTAGAGCCTGCCTTCCAGAAGTGTGTTTTGCCGTCCCGCAAGAATCTGCTGCCAACTGGTCTCCACCTGGTCAACGGCATTGAGCACCTCTTGCTGGATATATTGCTTTCGGCTTTCTTTATTGGCCAGACGCTGACGTTTTTGAAACAGCGACTGACGCAGCCGGTTCTTGGCCGCCTCATTGCCGATCGGCACCCACAAACTGACCCCGATGCGGTGGTTTTCATAATTCTTGTCGTTGAGCATATCGTAAGAATCGTCCTGCGTTGGCCCCGTACCGCTGACGTGATACGCATAATCCATCGTTACCAGCGGCAGCATCTGATTATTCAGATAGTCAATCTGGCTGATATTGGCGGCAATCTGCAATTCCAGCTCAAGCAGTTCAGACCGATTCTTTTCGGCTTGCTGGGTGAGCCTGCCCCTGTCCAATTCATACAAAACCGGGTCCGGGTCATTGGCTGGAATCATTACCGTAGCCGTATCCATCGCAACGCCGGGCTTGTTAATCATCCGCTTAAACTCGCGCTGCCTGTTTCGCAGCTCATTTTCGGCAGCGATAATCGACGCCAGTTGACGGGACAATCCCGCCTCGGCACGGAGAATTTCGACCTGCGCCTGCTGGCCGGCGGCGACAAACCGCTTAGCACGCTCCAACTGCGCCTTTGCCAGTTCATGCTGCTTCTGCTGGACTTCCAATTCCTTGCGGGCTGCATACAATCGCCAATAAGCCCTGTCCGAGGCGGCAAGCACGCGGATCACTTCCAACTTGACGGCGTTATCGGTAATCTGCTTATCATAGCGGGCCAGACGGATACTGTGCGTATTGACCCGCTGGCCGGCGTTTTTCAGCAGCGGCTGACTGATGGAAAAATTAAATCCGCTCTGATAAATAGGACTAATCGCCAGATTGTGCGTCCGGTTGTCAACCAGGTTAAAATCCAGCGTTCCGCCGGTCTGCATGGGCATACGCACCCCCAAGGCGGCATCGGTATTCTCATATTGGGAGCCGCCGCTGGGGATATAGGTCCCATCGGCGACCTTCACCAATTGCCCGGGCGTATCAGTTCGTGATAAACCAGCGGTGGAATAAAAAGTGGACTCAAATTTCGCCGACTCCGCATCCACACCGGCCTGACTGATGGATGGGGCAATCAACTGCGTCTGCAAATCCAGATTGTTCGTGAGGGCTTCGGCGCGGCATTGCTCAATCGTTAATTTTAATTCCGCAGGAGCGGCGACAGCATTGGGCTCGACGGCGTTGGGGTCAGGCTCAGTTTTGGGCGTCAAGGTCAGCGATTCAACCGTGTGCAGTTTTTCCAAACTGACAGAGTATTCATAAAAACGGTCGTCTTTTTGCAAATCGGCACAGCCAGCAATCCAGACTAAGCCGATAATCACAGAATATTTGCAAAACCTGTTCATTTTATTCATGACGCAATGCCTCAATAGGGTCAAGCCGGGCGGCTTTGACGGCAGGGAACATCCCAAAGAAAATGCCGACCATCGCTGAAAATCCAAGCGCCATCAGAACCGCCCACGCAGGAATATACGCCTGGTCGAGATTCACATTGGGAATTTTGGCAATCGCCATCGTCAGCAGTTGACCCAATCCCAGCCCAACCAAACCGCCAATGCAGCACAGAACAACCGCTTCAACCAGAAATTGTGTCAAAATCGCCGAGCTTTGGGCGCCGACCGCCTTACGAAGCCCAATCTCACGGGTTCGCTCCGAAACGGAAACCAGCATAATATTCATAATCCCGATGCCGCCGACCAGCAGAGAGATGCACACAATGCCGGCGGCGACCAGCGTAAAGCGTGTGGCAATTTCCTTGAATTTGCGGACTTCGCTTTCAATCGTCAGGACGCTGAAATTGTCCGGTTCGCCGGGCTTGATACCGCGTTTTTGACGCAGGAAAAATGTCAGTTCCGCACGGGCCTCATCCGATACTTCGGGAGATTTGCTGGCGGCCATCACCCGAAACTGCGGCTGGGAATAATTCTGATACAGGGTCATAAACGGGATAAACACTTCATATTGACTGCCCTGGTCGCCGGCGAACGTAAAATTTGGCTTTTCCTCGACGATACCGAGAACCCGATAGGTCTGATAGCCGATATGGACAAACTCGCCAGAACAATCGCGGTCCATCGCCAGCTTGTCGCGCAGCGACGGCGACAGCAGGCACACCGGCCGGGCATGTGATTCGTCAATCACAGAAAATGGCCTGCCGATAACAACGGGACGGGATTCCACCGTATGCCAGGCCGACTCGATACCGTTAATGGAAACACTGTCAAGCGTGCGTTCTTTATAACGGATGGTATCGCTTCGGCCCGTCGTTCGCGTAAAACAGGAAACCGATGGACAAAACTCCAGCAAGCCGTCAAATTGTTCGGGCCTGAATCGAATAGTGTCCCAGGAAGCCCTGCGGTTGCGTCCACTGTCGGGGCGTTCAGGAAAGATAAAAATGCGGTTGGTGCCAAACGTCTCAATATCGCTCATAATCTTGACTTTCAGCCCGCTGAGCGCCGCGATAACCGCCGTTACAGAAGCCACACCAATAATAATGCCCAGCGTGGTCAAAATGGAACGTACTTTGTTAGCCCAGATTTGGCCGGCGGCCAAACGAACGCTCTGGATAATCAGACGGCCGAAACGAACAGGCGTTTCCAGCAAAAATATCACAGCCGCAGTCCTCCCTGACTCCAGCGGTAAGCCGGGTCTTGTTCTGTCGGCAAATCGCTGACGATTTTGCCGTCAAGCATCCGGATAATCCGTTTGGCGTGACAGGCCACATCCGACTCGTGCGTCACCATAATAATCGTCTGCCCCTCGTCATGCAGCCGCCGAAACAATTCCAGTATTTCCTTGCTTGTCTTGCTGTCCAAATTGCCGGTCGGTTCATCCGCCAGCAGAATACTCGGACTATTAATCAACGCACGGGCAATCGCCACGCGCTGTTTTTCCCCGCCGGACAACTGATTGGGACGGTGGTCAACCCGCTCGCCAAGCCCAACACGCTCCAGGGCTTTGCGGGCTTGATCCTTGCGATTCCAGACAACACGCTGAGAATAAATCAGCGGCAGTTCGACATTGTTAAGCGCGTTTTGGCGGGGCAGCAATTCAAAGGACTGAAACACAAACCCAATTTTTTCATTGCGCACCGCCGCCAATTGAGAATTGCTCATGCGGGTCGTATCCAGCCCTTCCAGTTCGTATGTGCCGGTTGTAGCACGGTCCAGACAGCCCAGCAGATTCATCAGCGTACTTTTGCCCGAACCGCTTTGACCCATAATCGCAACATATTCATTTTTACGAATTTCCAGACTGACCCCATCCAGCGCATGAATCGTATCGGCGCCGACTTGATAAACGCGGCAGACCGTATCCAAGTGAATTACCAGCGGCAACAGGCTCACCATAGCATCCTCCTGTGCGATTTGGCCGCAGAGTTGGGTTTGTTTTGGTTTTTTTCGGCTTCGATAGTCCGCTCATCTTTGACAGCCTGTTCGTGCTTGAGTGTATCCAGCACATTATACGGGCCGACAATCACCTTGTCGCCCGGCTGCAAGCCCGAGCGAATGATGATATGCGTCATATCCCCCGGCCCGATAGCAACAGGGGTTATCACCGCCTTATCCGCAATAAACCGGAATACGGCGGTTACATCATTCTTCTTGGCATCCACATTGGGATTGGCATCACGAATGGCAATGGGGATGTCATCAATTTTGCGGCTTAGCACGGCCTGACTGGGAACCTTGATGACTCCGGTATGCTTTTGCGTGATAATATCCACATCCGCCGTCAGCCCGGAATAGAGTTTGCTGACATCACCCTGCAGCAGGATTTCCGTCCGGTAATAGGTCGTCAGAGTCTTGCTCATATCATTGGTCAGCGCAATATGATCCACAACCCCCTTGAACGTCTGATCCCAATATGCCTTGACGCGGATATACGCTTCCTGCCCTTCCGTCAGTTTAGCAACATCGGCTTCATCGACTTGCGCCACCAGCAGCATCTTTGACAAATCCGCCACAATCATAATCACCGTGCCGGGATTGTTCATGGTACCGGTCATCACCATTTCGCCGACTTCGGCATTAATACGGGTAATAACCCCGTCAATCGGCGAGCGAATCGTCGTATAATCAAGAGCTTCCTTGGCCTCATCGATCTGCGCCTTTTGGGCTTCGAGCGTATATCCGGCCACCACCAGACCCTGTTCGTCAGCCTGAATTTGAAACAGCATGGCTTGCTGCTGGGACTGCAATTCTTCGTATTTCTGGCGCGCCAAATCAAAGACACTCTGGCTGATGTCGCCAGAGGAAAGTAGCCGTTTTTGCCGCTCAAAATCCTTACGGGCCTGCTCAAAAGAGGCTTCAATCCCCTTAATCTGCGCTTTGCGGGCTTCAATTTGCGACTTGGTAACCTCGATTTGGGATTGCTGGGCCATATAATTGGCTTGGATGCTTTTCAGACGGCTCTCCATCTCCTTGGAGTCCAGTTGGATCAATACATCGCCGGTCTTGACCTGGGCACCTTCCTTAAACGGCAGTTCTTCAACGCGGGCGGAAATTTTTGCGCTGATTTCGACCTTGGTCTTGGGCTCAATCGCGCCGGGAGCGCTGATATACTCCTGCAAATCCCCCAACTGTACTTCCTCAAGCCGAACGGGAGTCGTTTTCTGGGCAGACATACTTTTTTTAGCCGCCTGCCAGCCAAGCCAGCCCAGAAAAACAGCAATAACAACAACAGCAATCAGAACCTTTGATTTATTTCGCATGGAGTCCCTTGTCATCCCATAAGCCGAGTATCGTCATACGATGAATTTTTTAATCGTGCGCAAGGTATTGCAAAAATCAGCAAAAAGCAAGTTTTTTATCTATCCAAATGGCCTCGATACTGCCACAATGGCGGATAGGACTTATCAGACGCAAGGCAAAATTGGCAGAATATCGGGATGAGGGATTTTTAAAAATAATTTGCTATTTACAGCAAACATATTAACCTATTATAAAATAAGAGGTTATGAAATCATCTGCGCTGCACCAAAAAATCCTTACCCTAAATTGGTATATTGTTTGCTGTGTCTTCCCACTGTAGGGCAAGACGACTGTCCCTGTACTGATAAACTAAACGGATAAAGAGAGGTAAATACTATGACAGCAAAGAACTTAGCGTTTGAGACTGACGCCCGAACCGCTCTGCTGGCAGGCGTGGAAAAGCTTGCCGCCGCGGTCAAATCAACCCTGGGGCCCCGCGGACGTACCGCGATTATCGACAAGGGGTGGGGCGGGCCGACCGTAACCAAAGATGGCGTTACGGTTGCCGAAGAAATCGAATTATTGGACAAGACCGAAAATATGGGCGCCAAGCTGGTGCGTGAAGCCGCCAGCAAGACCTCCAAAATCGCCGGCGACGGGACCACGACGGCTACCGTCCTGACCGAAGCGATCTTTAAGGAAGCATTCAAGAATCTGGCCGCCGGCGCCGATGCGATGTCGCTTAACCGCGGCATCCAGAAAGCCGTTGCCGCCGCCGTCGAGACCCTCAAGACGCTGGCAAAGCCCATCGACATTTCCAAAAAGACCGACATCGTCAATATCGCATCCATTTCCGCTAACAACGATACGGAAATCGGACAGAAAATGGCCGAAGCCTTTATGCGGGTCGGCAAGGACGGCGTCATCACCGTCGAAGAAGGCAAAGGACTGGAAACGGTGGTCGAATATGTCGAGGGTATGCAGTTTGACCGCGGCTATCTTTCGCCGCACTTTGTCACCAATCAGGACAATATGACCTGCGAACTGGAAAAGCCGTACATTCTGGTTTTCGAAGACAAAATCAGCAATGTCGCCAAACTCGTGCCGCTGCTGGAGGCTGCCGCCAAAAGCAAACGCCCCCTGCTGATTATCGCCGAAGATGTGGAAGGCGAAGCCCTGGCGACATTAGTGGTCAATAAACTGCGCGGCATCCTGCAGGTTGCCGCCGTCAAAGCGCCCGGCTACGGCGATCGCCGCAAGGCAATGCTTGAAGACATCGCCATCCTGACCGGCGCTGAACCCATTTTCAAAGACCTCGGCATCGAATTGGACAAAGTCAAATTGTCCCAGCTCGGCCAGGCAAAGAAGATTACCATTGACAACGACAACACGATTATTATCGAAGGCGCCGGTGCTGCTGCCGCCATTCAGGGACGCATCAAACAGATTAAAGACGAAGTGGCAATCACCACCAGCGACTACGACCGCGAAAAACTCCAGGAACGCCTTGCCAAACTCACCGGCGGCGTCGCCCAGATTCGCGTGGGTGCGGCCAGCGAAGCTGAACTCAAAGAAAAGAAAGCCCGCATCGAAGACGCTCTGCACGCGACTCGTGCCGCCATTGAAGAAGGCATCGTGGCCGGCGGCGGCGTAGCACTGATTCGCTGTATCGATTCGGTCAAATCGCTCAAACTCAAGGGCGACGAAAAGACCGGCTCCGACATCGTGGCGGCCGCTCTGAAAACCCCCTGCTTCTGCATTGCCGACAATGCCGGCGAAGTGGGCAACTTAGTCGTCAACAAAGTCGCACAGGGCAAGGGCGGCTTCGGCTTCAACGCCGACAAGGGCGTCTATGAAGACCTCATCGAAGCCGGCGTCATCGACCCGGTCAAGGTAACACGCATCGCCTTGCAGAACGCCGCATCGGTTGCCGGCCTGTTGCTGACCACCGACTGCGTCGTCTCCGACAAGCCCAAAGACAAAGCCGCAAAACCGGGAATGCCGGGCGGCGATGAAATGGGCGGCATGGATGATATGGATATGTAAGACAGTTAAAAATTAAAAGTTAAAAATAATAAGTTAGAATTCAGGAGTTACTGATATGAAATTGATACCCCTCGAAGACCGTGTTGTTGTCAAACCCCAGGAAGCGGAATCCAAAACTGCCGGCGGCATCGTTCTGCCCGACGCCGCAAAAGAAAAACCCCTTACCGGCAAAGTCATCGCCGTCGGCTCCGGTAAACTGCTCGACGACGGCAAACGCGCCGCAATGTCGGTCAAGAAAAACGATGTGGTGCTGTTTGGCAAATACAGCGGCTCGGAAGTGCAGGTCGAAGGCGAGGACTACAAAATCCTCCGCGAAAGCGAAATCCTCGGCGTAATTGAAAAATAAACCCAATTCCAGACACTGGAGGTGTTCTAATATGGCAAAACAAATGATGTTTCAAGAAGCCGCTCGCGGGCAGCTTAAAGACGGCTTAAGCCAACTGGCCGCTGCTGTGAAAATCACGATGGGTCCTACCGGACGCAACGTCCTGCTTCACAAAAGCTACGGCTCTCCCAAGATAACCAAAGACGGTGTGTCCGTCAGCAAAGAAATCGAACTGCCCGACCCGTTTAAGAATATCGGCGCCAAGATGCTCAACCAGGTCGCCAGCAAGACCAGCGACCGCGTCGGCGACGGTACTACAACAGCAACCGTTCTGGCTGAAGCTATTTACGGCGAAGGCCTCAAGTACCTGGCTTCCGGCGTCAATCCCGTCGCCCTGCAGCGCGGCATTATGAAGGCGTCGGAAGTTGCCTGCCAGTTTATCAAAGACTCAGCCAAGCCCGTCAAGGGACACGATGATATCGCCAAAGTCGCCGCCATCAGTGCCAACAATAATGCCGAAGTCGGCGAAATCCTCGCTTCTGCGATGGACAAGGTCGGCAAAGAAGGCGTCATCGAAGTCGAAGAAGGCAAGGGAATGGAAACGGAATTGACCGTCGTCGAAGGCATGCAGTTCGACAAGGGCTATATTTCCCCCTATTTCATGACCAACCCCGAGACACAGGAAGCGGTGCTGGAAAACGCATACATCCTGCTGCACGAAAAGAAAATCTCCAACCTGCGGGAACTGGTTCCGCTGCTGGAAAAAATCGCCCAGATATCCGCCCCCCTGCTGATTATCGCTGAGGATGTGGAAGGCGAAGCGCTGGCCGCGATGGTCATCAACCGTCTCCAGGGCGTGCTGAAAATCTGTGCCGTCAAAGCCCCCGGCTTCGGCGACCGACGCAAAGCCATGATGCAGGATATCGCCGTCTTAACCAACGGTCAGGTCATCACCGAAGACCTCGGCATCAAACTGGAAAGCATCGAACTGTCGCAGCTCGGACAGGCAAAGAAGATTGTCGTCGGCAAAGACTTGTGCACCATCATCGAAGGCGAAGGCAAAAAGAAAGACATCAAAGCCCGCTGCGAACAGATTCGCGCCCAGATTGAAAAAACCACCAGCGACTACGACCGCGAAAAACTCCAGGAACGCCTTGCCAAACTGACCGGCGGCGTTGCCGTCATCAAGGCCGGCGCTGCAACTGAAGCCGAAATGAAAGAACGCAAAGACCTCCTCGACGACGCCCTGCATGCGACCAAAGCGGCCGCTCAGGAAGGCGTTGTCGTCGGCGGTGGCGTCATCTTCCTGCGGGCGATTGCCGAAGTCGAAAAAGCCAAAGCAAAAGCCAAAGGCGATGAGAAAATCGGATTTGATATCCTTGCCGGCGCGTTAAAATCGCCCACCCGCCAGATTGTCGATAACGGCGGCATCGAAGGCGAAGTCATCGTCGAAGAGCTGCTCGAAAAAGGCGACACTATCGGCTATGACGCCAACGCCGGCGAGTTTGTCGATATGTTCAAAGCTGGCATCATCGACCCGGCAAAGGTTGCACGCACCGCCCTGCAGAATGCAGCCTCAGTCGCCGGCCTGATGCTGACGACCAATGTCGTCATCACCGACCTCAAGGACAACGACAAGAAAAATGCTGTTCACGGCGCTGTAATTTAATCTCAAAACCCGTCTGAGTCGCCGATGCACAGGAAACCTGCTGGTCGGCGGCTCGTTTTTTTATACGAAAGGCCTTTATGGCCAAACGCGATTACTACGAAGTGCTGGGCGTCGAAAAAAACGCATCCATTGATGATGTCAAGCGGGCGTATCGCAGGCTTGCGCTGAAATACCACCCGGACAAAAATCCAGGCGATAAGGAAGCCGAAGCCAAATTCAAGGAATGCGCAGAGGCGTATGAAGTCCTCAGCGACTCCGACAAACGCAAGCGGTACGACCAGTTCGGTCATGAGGGACTGCGCGGCGTCGGTGTTCACGATTATTCGCACATGAATGTCCAGGATATCGGCGATATGTTCGGCGATATGTTCGGGGATGTCTTCGGCGATATCTTCGGAGGCGGCAGGCGGCGGGGCCGTTCCGGCAGGAGCCAGGCGACCAAAGGCTACGACCTCGAAACCGCCGTGGAATTATCGCTCGAAGAAGTTGCCAAAGGCTGCGAAAAAACCATCGAGTTCACCCGCCAGAATACCTGCTCGGAGTGTTCCGGCTCCGGCGCCGCCAAAGGCAAATCCCCCAGCCGCTGCCCGACCTGCGGCGGCTCAGGACAAGTCCAGCGGGCGGGCCTGGGCGGGTTCTTCCAAATGGTCTCCACCTGCCCCAAATGTCAGGGCGCCGGCCAGATTATCACCGACCCCTGCAAAAAATGCCGCGGCACAGGCACCATCCCGCAAAAACGCACGCTCAGCGTCAAGATTCCCGCCGGCGTCCACGAAGGACAGGGCATCCGTGTGTCCGGCGAGGGCGAACCGGGACGCATGGGCGGACCCCACGGCGATTTGTATTGCTATGTCCGCGTCAAGGCACATCCGTTCCTGATGCGCGACGGCGCCAATCTGGTCGTTACCGTACCGCTCAGCTTCACGCATTTGACGCTGGGGGCGACTATCGATGTACCCACGCTGGACGGCACACGGCAATTAAAAATCAACCCCGGCACACAGCACGGCGATGTCTTCCGCATTCGCGGACAGGGACTGCACGACTTGCGAAGCGGCAGCACCGGCGACCTGCTTGTCCAGACAATCGTCGAGATACCCAAAAAACTATCCGCCGAACAGGAAAATCTGCTGCGGCAATTCGCCGCGATAGAGGAAAAGGAAGCCGCCGCCTCCGGCAGCAGTTTCTTTGAAAAAATTAAACGTCATTTTAGCAGTCGATAATTATGAGCCACAAAGAAAAAAAACATGACCCCGCGCCGCAGCCGGATGCACCGCAAACGCCGGCGCCCAAAGAGGAATCGCAATCGCCAACCGACGCCTTGAAAAAGGAAATTGCCGAGCTGACCGATAAACTCCAGCGGCTCAGCGCCGACTATGCCAACTATCAAAAACGCGTCCCCCGGCAGATCGCTGATTCCGTTGCGTATGAAAAGAAAAATATCATTCGCGCCCTGCTGCCGGCAATTGACAATTTCGCACACGCCCTGGCCGGCGCCGAAAATGCCAAAGGCCCCGAAGCAATGGATTCCATCATCAAGGGCGTCAAATACATCTTCGACCACATGCTCGATGCACTCAAGACCCAGGGCGTCGAACGGATTGCGTCTGTCGGCCAGCCCTTCGACCCCAATCGCCATGAGGCGATGATGCAGAAAGCCGAGCCCGACAAGCCGGACAATATCGTTCTTGAAGAATATCTGGCAGGCTTTATGCTCAACGGCCAGACACTGCGGCCGGCCAAAGTCATCATCAACAAGCTGCCCGCCGCCGCACCTGAAACGCCGGCAGCAAACACAACACCGCCAACCGCCGAAGAAACAGGACAATAATTATGCCAACGTATGATTATAAATGCGACCAGTGCGGACATACCTTTGACCAGTTTCAGTCTATCAGCGCCGCCCCGCTCAAGAAATGCCCCTCCTGCGGCAAATCCAAACTCAAACGCCTTTTAGGCACAGGCGCCGGCCTGATTTTCAAAGGCTCCGGCTTCTATCAGACAGACTACCGTTCCGAAAGCTACAAAAAAGCATCCGAAAGCGACAAGCCCGCCGCCCCGGCCGCAGAATCCAAATCAGACACACCAAAGGATACAACACCAAAAACGGATGCCAAACCCGCATCCAAGAAAAAAACCGACTCTTCCAAATAACCTCAAAAAGCAACCTCGTCTCCCTTCCAAGGGACAATCCACCAAGCAGGGAGGGGGTCATTCTGAGAGTATGCCGAAGAATCCATCCGACAATTCTTATTCCATCTCATGGCCGGCTTTGACCATTTTCACATTGCACTCGGGCAAGGCGTCGAGGAACATTCTGCCGTAGGATTTACTGACGACTCGGCTGTCGAGAATGACGACCATACCGGTATCGGTCTTGTTGCGGATGAGCCGGCCAAAGCCCTGTTTGAATTTCAAAATCGCCATCGGAAGCTGATACTCATAAAACGGATTGTGCCCCTTTGCCCGCAGACTTTCGATGCGTCCTTCAATCAGCGGATGTCCGGGCGAGGCGAATGGCAGGCGGACGATAATCACATTGGACAGGCTTTCGCCCGGCACATCGACGCCCTGCCAGAAACTATCCGTGCCGAACAGGACGCTGCGGACATCTTCCTTAAAGCGTTCCAGCAGCCGCATCCGGTTAAGCCCCTGTCCCTGTACCAGCATTTCCATATCGTGCAGGCGCATCCAGTCCTGCATCTGTTCGGCCACCCGCTTGAGCATCTCGAAACTGGTGAACAGTACAAACGCCCTGCCGTCGCTTTTGAGCAGATAGGTCTGGATTGCCGCAACCGCCTTCTGGACGAACTGCGGCTGGTTGGGGTCGGGCATATCGGCCTGAACATAGACCTTGACCTGCGAGGCATAATCAAAGGGCGAACCAACCTTGAGCGAGTGGTAATCCTGCAAGCCGATGCGGGAAGCGAAAAACGAAAACGCATCATCTCCTTGCCCGCAGGACAAGGTTGCACTGGTCAAAATCACCGACTCGCACGGCTCAAACAGAATGGATTTGATAAAGGGCGAGGCATCCAGGGGGGCGCTTCGCAGTGTGATTTTGGCCGGATTGTTCTGCTCCATCTCCACCCAATAGACAAACCCCTTTTCGGTCTGACCGAGAAAATCGAGGATGCCTTTTTCAAACTCCTGACATCGGTCTTTGGCGCGAAGCAATTCGTATTTCTCATCCTCGTCTTTGACGGTTTTTGCCAGCTTGCCGATTTCTGTCCGCAGCAATCGAAACGGGTGGCTGAGCGTATCATCGACAAACCCGGGCGTACAGGCAACGGCGCTTTTATCCTTTGCGTTGGCCAGCCAGCCATGCACCTGCGTAAAAAACACCCCGACCGCCTGCCGGCACGAACGCACCAGCGAACGGGCTTCCTCGGCGCCGGCCAAATGCGACAGCAAACCCCGATTCTTGCGGAGATTGTAGAGGTCATCCAGCAGATACTTGAGCATTCCCTGACTGACGCGAAGGCCGGCGTGGTCTTCGGCGACGTGTTCCAGCGTATGGGCTTCGTCAATAATGACTTTTTTGAAATCCGGCAGCAGCCCGGCGCCGGCAGCTTTGAGAATCAAATCGCTCAGCAGCAAGGCGTGATTGACAACGATAATGTCGGCGCTTTCGAGCTGGCGACGGGCTTGCTGATAAAAACAGGAACCAAAGAAGCTGCACCGCCTACCGCGGCAGTTGCCATGTTCGCTTTGGACGGCCTGCCAGACGGCCGGCGATGGATGGATGCCCATTTCCGTCAAGCAGCCTTCCTGGGCTTGTGCTGCCCACTCGGCAATGGCGGCGACTTCCTGACCGCTATCGTCAAAGAGCGTCCAGGCACGTTTTTTGGCAAAGTCCAAACGGCGCAGGCAGACATAATTACCCCTGCCCATCGCCAGGCGGCAGATAAACCCCTGTTCGAGCAGGCCGGCCAAAAACGGAATATCCTTAACCACTAACTGGTGTTGAAGGTGGATGGTATACGTGCTGATGACGATCGGACGCACTTTTCGATAAATCTGATCGATGGCGCCTGCCAGATAGGCAAAACTTTTGCCGATACCCGTGCCGGCCTCAGCAATTAGATGCTGGTTGCCGCGCAGGGCTTCGATGACACGCTGTGCCATTTCATACTGCTGCGGGCGGCTTTCAAAATCGCTCCAGGCCTGTGCAACCAGCCCATCGGGCCCCAGCAGTTTGGCGGCATCAAGCCCCCCATCGGAACCAAACGCTATCAAGGCTTGTCCTCAAGCGGTTGCGGCTGCGGTACGCTATTGGGTTCTGACACTGCCGGCGCCGGCGTAAGTCCCATCGCCCGCATCAAAATCTCGACTGCCGCCGAATCCGGCATCTGCGTGCGAGCGGTTTGAATAAACACTTGTGCCTTATCCGCCCTGCCATCCTGCTGATAGATATATGCCATTAAGAATGCCAGTTCCCCGCTGCCGCTGCGCTGCTGCCAGGCGGAAATTTCAAGCAGGCGATCGTCGAGTGTGTCGCGGTCGGCAACCACCTTGGATAAATCCACCATTTCCTGTGCCAGTTTGGGTTCGAGCGTCAGCGCCTGGGACAAATAATAGGCACTGCTCATATATTCACCGGCGCCGAAAAGAGCCAGCGACTGGGCGGCATAGCCGGATGGATATTCCGGCATCCAGACCCGCGCCAAGGCAAAATTGTCCGCAGCCTGATAAAATTTACCTTCGGCCAGCATCGCTTTGCCGGCAGCCATATATTCGGCAAATCGAGCTTCGGCAAGACTGATGAAGGTTTTATGCTCACCGCGGATCGCCGACGGCGAAAGTCCCTGTGAATCGGCGGCTGCAGCGGTATCCTCTTGCTTGTCTGACGGTTTTTGCTGTTCATCGGCTGGGGGAGCGTTGTCCTTTTGCTTAATCAGATTACCCATCGACTCGCGGATTTGGACATAAGGGTCCTGCGGCTCATCGGGCTGGGTTTGCCTGCCTATTTTAAGGGGGTCTTTTTCAGGCAGAGCCGGAGTCTGCGGCTTAAGTAAGTCGCTCATTTTTTCCATCTCAACGTCTTTTGACGGCAATTGCATATCCATCGGAGTCGTCGTTTTGGGCTTATCGATGCGGCGCACATTCATTTGCTTTTCAAGTATCTGTTCCAATTGTCCCGGCTGGTCGCCAAATGGACGTTGCCGGCTGAACGGCGTATTGTTCGTCTGCGGAAGTCTTGCCGGAGCGGCCGGATTGCCGCTGGACCGCCATTGTCCCTGTAATTGCGGGGTATTGAGGCCGGACTGGCCGGCACGATTGATGGAACTGACCGTTCGGCGCGGATCGTAATAAGGCGCTGCAACTCCCGGATTGCGGTCGTTTTCAAAAGAACTGCCCGACGAACGGCGTATAAAATCATCCACCGATGTATTCGAAAACGAAGACGAGTAATATTGCGAGCCATAAGGCACCACACCGCGAAAATGCCGCCCGCCGCCAACGGTGCCGGTCACCGTTTGGTTGCCCGAATAGCCCCAGGTGTTGGGACGGCTTTGTATCAACCCCGGCCGGCCGCTGCTGGGAACTGATGTCGCCGACCCACCGGGGGTAGTAACGGATGGATTGTTGGCGGCAAACATCACCGCCGTCATCATTCCTGTCCAACCCATTATGGCGATTATCGTATGTGATTTCATGGTCTTTGTCCCTTATGATTTTTTGTGCGGCGCTTCGGATTCATCCTGCTGATAACGCGGCTTTTGTGCCCATTTGAGCTTGCCGTCCAGCGTGTCCCACTGCGTCCGCATTGGATTATTGACAACCAGAAACTTGCCTTGGTGTTTTTCCACAATAATTACATCGTCCCTCGTGAGCTGATGCCGCATGTTGCCGTCCAGAAGCAAAGTCGTATTCTGATTTACGCGCTGCGGTGTGATGCGAATACGGCTTTCGGCTCGAAGGACAATCGGGCGAAAACTCAGCGAATGAGGACTTACTGCGGTCAACACCATCGCCGATAAATTCGCCGACAAAATCGGCCCTCCGGCCGATAGATTATACGCCGTCGAACCGGTCGGTGTTGACACAATCAGGCCGTCGCCGATGCAGACTGCCAGCAACTGGCCATCGACCTCGATTTTCAGTTCTACCATACTAAAGGGCGACCCTGCGGTTACCACCACATCATTGACGGCCGTACTGGATACCGGCAGGTTATTAGGGCTTTTGAGTTCACACCGCAGTACCATTCGCTGTTCGATTAGACCGGCATCCGATATGACTCGGCTAAACAATTGTTCGACTTCTTCGAGGCTGAATTCGGCTAAAAATCCCAGTTTGCCGACATTGACGCCGATAACAGGGACTTCCGTCTGGCAAAGCTGACGTGCCGCACCCAGAATTGTACCATCTCCCCCAAAGACTACGGCAAAATCCGCCTCATTGAGGGCATCTACGCTGCAACTACCTTCCAGACAATTAGTTATGATATGAGCCTTGCCGTTGGCAAAAGACCGAAAATCGGCCATTGCCTTGGCCGCACGCGGCCTGCCGGGGTCTGCAAACAAAATGAGTTTAGGCTGTTTCATACAAGGTTATTATACCACAGCATCGCAGTAAATTCCAGATATTTGCTCATTCGAGATGTAAAAATTGACCGCCTGTTTTTTGTGCAACGGCGTTTAGAATCGCCTGGTCGCAAGGGGTTGCCCAGAAACCAAGCGTGTTAATGACGACCGTCGGCGCCAGTTTTTGCCGCAGTGAGGCGATTCGGGAAATAAAACTGTCTGAAGTACCGTTGTCTGCCAGGTCAAATCCGTCGGTCAAAAAGAAAATCAGCGCCGGCGGACGGCCGAAACTGTCACGAATTTGCATCGCCCGCTCAATCGCCGCCAGAGCGTTGGTCCCGCCGCGAAGATGGGTCTTATCAATCAACTCGAATGCCGCCGCCTTGGATGCGCCATTGACCGAAATCAACTTGCCATTGCCGCTTTCAAGCAGTTCATCAGCACGAAAGAATATCAGGTAAAACTGCTGGTCGGATTGCAGCGATGCAATGGTTTCTTTGAGCTGGCGGCGCACGGTGTTAAACCGTCCGTACATACTGGCGGAGGCATCGACAACAAAACAGACCGAAGGGGTGTATGCCCGCTGTCCGAAAAATTCCACATTGGCTAAGGGTACAGGATGCTGAGGCGTGTCGGAGGGGGGTTTTTGTTCTGATAAAGGCTGCACAAAAGCGGGCCGCGGGCAAACCGGCGGCAAAATATCCTGAATCGCTTCTTTTTGTAAAGCCGGTTCAGTTCTAACAGCGGGTTTTTCGGTTATCAGGGGCTGCATCTGATGCTGTGCCGCCGCAAGACAAACGACGGCCCTATCCGAAGCAGCCGCCGTCGAAGGCAGGACACCCAGACGAATCACTCCCCAGGCTGCCAGCAGCACAATATGTAATCCAACCGAACCGCCCCATGCCATCCAGGCGACCCGTTTATCCATCCCTTGCAGCACGCTATCGTCCCCTCTTGGAAAATAGAGTTAATCCTGAACTATCACCTCGGAAAAACCGCCTTCGAGTAAATCATAGACTTCGACGACGTCGCCGTTGAACAGCCGAATGCAGCCGCGGGAGCCGCGGGTGCCAATGCTTTCGGGGTCTTTGGTGCCGTGAATCGCAAATCCTGTCCGCCCCTTGGCGGCGCCTTCAATGCCGTCTAAGGCGATCCAGCGCGAACCGAGCGGATAATCCGGATCATCGCCGTTATAGAACCTGCCGGTGTCCGGGTCGGTCCAAGTCGGCTTAATCATTTTGCCGCCGCGCTGTACCAGCCATTTGCCGGTGGGCGTTTCGTATTGCTCCTTGCCGAGACCGATTTTGTACTGTTTGACAAAAACACCCTGCAGCATGATATCCAGTGAGAACTGACTTTTGGAAGCAATCACATGAAAAGGCCCATTGACTACTTTGAGGGTCTTGCCTGCCTGAAGCAGTTCGGGACGCGAAATGCCATTGATTTTCTGAATCAGTTCAAACGGCACTTTGTATTCCTTGGCAATATCTGCCAGACGCTGGCCGTGCTTTACAACCGTCATCGCCGTCAGGGAATCGCCGGGCAGGACTTCTTTTCCAAATAGCCAGACTCCGGCCAGCTTGGATAACTGAACCTTGACTTCCTCACGCACGGCCGGCGTTAGTTTCAACCCAAGCGACTGGTTGTATTTATCACGCGCCGCAATAATGCTGCCCGCCGCAGCGGCATCGGCAGCGTCTTTGAGCAGTGCAACGACCGCTGGCTCCAGCAGCGAGTCGGCAGAAGGAGCCGGCGCCGCTGTGGGTGTATTGCTGTCGGCAATGGGCAATACACCAGGCGACGAATTGACCGCCGGCTGTACCTGCTCAACCGCAGGGGTATCTGCCGCAGGCACCAGCAGCGATGCATCTGCAACCACCGCAGATGTTTCTGTCGTCGGCGCCGCCAAATCTGCGGCGGGGACTGTTGGTTCTGCCGCTTCCTGAACAACCGCTTGCGGTTGATCAGTGATAGTCTCCATGTCCATTCCGGCGTCTTTACGCTTGCGGGTGATGACCACCAGCCCGATAATCAAAATTGCCAGCGTCAGCAGCACATAACGCGTATTACGGTTATTGCCGCGTTCGGTCGTATAATAATTCTTTGCCACGGTACTAAATCTCCATTAGTTGGAACCACTGCAATCAATGAAACCTTCTTCCGTGATAATTGCATCCACAGGTACATCCTGGTCATCATACGGGATTTCATCCTGAATTTGTATGCCAAACGCAACCGCCCATTTGGCGGCGCGAAAACCGGACGACATAAAAAAACGGTCATAATACGATCCGCCGCGTCCCAGGCGATTCCCTCGACGGTCAAACCCCAGACCCGGCGTCAGGGTCAAATCGATGTCCGCATAAGGAACGGGGGTTTCGCAAATCGGGTTGCGCAGCCCCGACCATTCCGTCTTAACCCCCGTATCCAGAGAGTTAATTTCCACCGCAATCATGTGCTTTTGCTGCCAGAATACACGAGGTACAACGACAGTCTTGTCGTTTTGCCAGGCATTGAGAATAATCGGGGTCGTATCGACTTCATGCTGCATGGATAGAAACGCCATCACCACAGAAGCGCTGCGGTATTGCGGACTGGCTAATACGGTCTGGCAAATCCTTTTGCTTTTTTCCTGGCGAGCCTCTGGCGTAATCTTCGTCAGAATCTGGCGAAGACGATTTCGCATGTCAACCTTATTCATAAGTATTTGTATCGTCCCATTGGGCGAAGTCGGTTTAGATATTCTTATTTTGAATCTCTTGTACCTGATTTTTGAGTTTTTGTAAATACTCGGTAATCAATTTTTCGCGTCCCACTTGTTTGGGCTGGTAATACGGTTCTGCCAGCGGCTGGCCAAGATAATCCTGCGGAATATAGCCCGTCGGGCTGTTATGGGGATACTGATAGCCCTTGCCATGCCCCAATTTGGCGGCGGATTTATAATGCGCATCCCGCAAATGCGGCGGCACCGGAATGGTCCTGCCTGATTGCACATCAGACACTGCCCGCCAAATGGCCGAGGCACAGGCATTGGATTTGGGGGCACAGGCGATATAAATCGCCGCCTGGGCCAACGGCAATTGAGCCTCCGGAAAACCGACCAATTCGGCGATTTGCATCGCCGAGGCAGCCAATATCGTCGCTGTCGGGTCTGCATTGCCCACATCTTCAGCGGCACAGACCACAATCCGACGCGCAACAAACCGCAAATCCTCACCACCGACTATCATTCGGGCAAGCCAATAGACCGTCGCATCCGGGTCGCTGCCGCGCATCGACTTTTGCAGGGCGCTGGCCAAATCATAGTGCGTATCCCCCGTTCCATCATACGATATCGCTTTGCGCTGAACGGATTCCTTGATATCTTCAAGACTTATGGAAATGGTCTGTCCTTTGGGGGTGTGTTTTTGCCGGGACAAAACCGCCACTTCCAGTGCTGTTAACGCCCTTCGAGCATCCCCATCACTGATTTCGGACAAAAACGAAACCGCTTGGGGAGCAATCTCTATGGGCAATTGTCCTAATCCATTACTCTTATCGGATATTGCCCGTCTGATAATTTGGCTTATATGCTCTGCTGTGAGCGGCTCAAAGGTAAAGAGCGTACTTCGGCTAATTAGTGGGGAATTAACTGAAAAAAACGGGTTTTCCGTCGTCGCCCCGATTAGCGTAATAATCCCATGTTCCACATCGTCAAGCAGGATATCCTGCTGAAGCCGATTAAAACGATGGATTTCGTCGATAAACAGGACGGTTTTTCGATTGGATGAGATGAGCCGATCTTTGGCGTTATCCAGCACTTGGCGTAATTCTTTGACCCCTGCGGATGGCGCGCTGATATTCTCAAAAACCGCCTGAATTGAGGCGGCGATAATACGGGCAAGGGTGGTCTTTCCGCAGCCGGGCGGACCGTAGAAAATCATGCTGCCCAACGCCCCGCCTTCGAGCATTCGACGCAGCAGTTTGCCTTGGCCGGCAAAGTGTTCCTGCCCCACAAAATCATCAAGGGTAGCCGGGCGCATTCGGGCGGCAAGCGGCACAACGGCTTTGAGGGCTTGTGCCTCGGATGGCGAAAAAAGCGACTTTTCCTGTTTTGAAGTCATAAATGCAGATTATACCGGATTTGACCCTCCGCGTCTATGTCCATATAGAAACAGAACGAACACCCAATGGGATGCTTAGTTTATTTCTTCTAAGACTTTTTGCAGCAGCGGCTTAAGTTTTTCTACGGCCTGACCGCGGTGGCTGATGATATTTTTATGGCTGCTGTCCAATTGGGCTGTTGTCTTGCCCAGCGCCGGCACAAAAAACAGCGGGTCATAGCCAAAACCATTGCTGCCTTGCGGGGTATCGATGATTTGACCTTCGATTTTGCCCTCGGTCTGGATGAGGATTTCCTGCGGGCTGGCCAGACACATACAACAGACAAAACGGGCTGACCGCTGATGCTGCGGGATGCCTTTGAGCAGCGACAGAAGTTTTTGGTTATTCTTGATGTCCTGCTGGCAGCGAGGCAGCGTGCCGCCGTTTTCGGCGGCGAATCGGGCACTATGAATGCCGGGCTGGCCGTTTAGGGCATCCACGACAAGCCCCGAATCATCTGCCAGTGTCCAAAGACCGGTCTGTTGAGCGTAGCCAAGGGCTTTTTTGGCGGCGTTTTCAGCAAAGGTGGCACCATCTTCTTCGACTTCCTGTGCATCAGGAAAATCCCGAAGACTATGCCATTCAATCTGATCGGCAAGGTCGGACAGCATCGCCGACAGTTCCGCCATCTTGCCCGGATTGGTCGTCGCGACTAAGAGTTTATGCTTCATAGCGGCCAGATTATCTATTTATCAGTTTTTTGAGCAGGGCGCGCTGGAAGTGCAGGCGGTTTTCGGCTTCGTCAAAGATAACCGACTGCGGTGATTCACAAACTTCGTCGGTGATTTCATAGCCGCGATAGGCAGGCAGGCAGTGCATCACAATCGCCGTCCGGGGGGCAACCGCCATCAATTGGTCATTGACCTGATAGCCCTGAAACTCCTTAATCCGCTGTTCCTTTTCCGCTTCCTGTCCCATGCTGACCCAGGTATCGGTATAAATCACATCGGCGTCTTTGACGGCTTCGGCGGGGCTGCTGATTTGCCGGGCACTGCCGCTGTGCATCTGATTGGCCGTCTGAATCGTCTCGGTATCCAGTTCATAGCCCTTAGGCGAGGCAATGTCAAACTGCATATCCAGTTTGGCGCAGGCGAATGCCAGCGACCGGGCGACATTGTTGCCGTCGCCGATATATGCCAGCTTCAGCCCGCTCAATTTTCCAAAATGCTCCATCGCCGTCTGCATATCTGCCATCGCCTGACACGGATGTGACCAGTCGGACAAGGCGTTAATGACCGGCACTGTCGCCCAGCGGTCTAATTCCACAATCGCTTCATGTTTGAACGTGCGTGCCATAATCCCGTGAACATACCGCGAAAAGACGCGCGCCATGTCCTTGGCCGGTTCGCGCTGGCCGATAATGCCGATATCATCGGGCTTGAGATAAATCGCATTGCCGCCCAGATCGGTCATCGCGATTTGAAAACTGACCCGCGTCCGCAGGCTTGCCTTTTCAAACAGCATCGCCAGCGTCTTGCCGGTCAGGCATAAATCGCGGTTTCCGCTTTTATAAAATTTCTTCAGCGAAATACTTAAATCCAGCAATTCCCGCAACTGGTCAGGCGTACAATCACGAATCGAAAGAAAACTTTTCATCTTATGCCTCGCTTTTGAGAACATCGCGTAAAATAGCAATCGCCGAGTCGATTTCATTGCGCCCAATGGTCATCGACGGCATAAACCGCAGGACATTACCCTGGGTACAATTGATACGCAGACCTTTTTGCAGACACTGATTGACAATCTCGGCGCCCGGTTCGGTCAATTCGATACCGATCATCAGCCCCTTGCCGCGGATCTGGCGAATAATCGGAAACTGGGCTTTGAGCTGTTCGAGTTTTTCGACAGCATAAGCGCCCATCTGCTTGGCGTTTTCCAATAAATGGTCCTGCTCGATGGCTTCAATGACGGCGATGCCGGCCGCACAGGCAATCGGATTGCCGCCAAAGGTCGAAGCGTGCGTACCGGGAACCAGCGATGCGGCAATTTCAGGACGTGCCATCATCGCGCCGATGGCGACACCGCCTCCCAGCGCTTTGGCCATCGTAATCATGTCCGGCACCACTTCATAGTGCTGATAACCGAACCAGCGTCCCGTGCGTCCCATGCCCGTCTGCACCTCATCTAGAATCATCATCGCGCCGTATTCATCGCACAAATCGCGAATCGTCTGCATATATTCCGGCGTCGCCTCATTGACGCCGCCTTCGCCCTGAATCGGCTCAATCAGCACGCCGCAGACTTCATCGCTGAATGCATTAGTCAGAGCGTCGATATCGTTGAACGGCACATATTCAAAGCCGGCCAGCATCGGCATAAAACCTTCGTGGTATTTCGGCTGGCCGGTGGCGGTAACCGCCCCGAAGGTGCGGCCGTGAAAACCTTTTTCCGTCGTGATATATTTGTATTTTTCCTTGGGCGTATGCCGGCGAGCCAGCTTCAGAGCCGCTTCATTGGCTTCGGCGCCGCTGTTGCAGAAAAAGGTTTTGCCCCCGAACGCCCGGTCGGACAGGAACTTGGCAAGCTGCCCCTGCTGAATCGTATAGAATGTATTGTCGATATGCAGCAGTTCGCCGGCTTGTTTGCGAATCGCCTCGACGACTTTGGGATGGCAATGGCCGATACCGCTGACCGCCCAGCCCGGAAACAAATCCAGAATTTTATTGCCGTCCAAATCGTAGAGGTAATTGCCTTCGCCCCGCGTAATGACCCGCGGCAGCCGGCCGTAATTGCCGATAACCACCTGATTAAATTGTGCGATAACTTCCTGTGTATTCATTGTTATTTCCACGACTAAAAACTAAGAACTTAAAACTAAACTCTATTTCGTTATCTGCGTTCCAATGCCTTTATCCGTATAGATTTCCAGCAGCAGCGAGTGTGCAAACCGCCCATCGATAATATGCGCCTTTTTGACGCCGCCTTCCAGCGCGACTAAGCACGATTCGACCTTGGGCAGCATCCCCTTGCTGACGACACCGTCGGCAACCATCTGATTGATTTCTGCCTCGCTGGCGCTGGAGATGCGGCTTTCGGGGTCGTTGATGTCCCGCAGAATGCCGTGCGTATCCGACAGAGCGACAAATTTTTCCGCCTGTACCGCCGCCGCCACTTTGCCGGCGACCGTGTCGGCGTTGCAATTGAGCTTCATTCCCGTCTTAGCACGGGCAATCGGGGCGATTACCGGTATCACGCCCGCCTGGCACAGTGTTTTGAGCAAGTCGCCGTTGACTTCGGTTACTTCCCCGACCAGCCCCAGGTCGATTTTGCGGCCGTCGCCGTTAGCCAACCGCAGCGGTTCGGCGAACACCACGCAACTGCTCAGCGAGTGCATTCCCATCGCCTTGCAGCCGAGTTCATTGAGTATCTGACACATCGGCGTATTCATCTTATGCACCAGTACATGTTCGGCTATCGTCAGCGTCCGCTCGTCGGTATAGCGCCTGCCGTGAACCCACACCGGCTCAAGCCCCGACTCGTTCATCGCTTGCGTAATCGCCTTGCCGCCGCCGTGCACCAGTATCGGCTGCATCCCGACGATGGACATAAACGCCACATCTACCAGGAGCTTGCGCTGCAGTTCCAAATCGTCCAAAATACTGCCGCCCAGCTTGACAACGACAATCTTGCCGTGAAAGCTGCGGATGTACTCCATCGCCTCAATCAGGGCGCCGGCCTTCATAATGGCTTGTTCCATCAATTCATACCTGAAAACGGGAAATCTTGTTTTTTACAGAAAGACACAAAAGAAAAAAACAGCCCCCCGCAAAGGCTGTCCTTTTGTTTGTCTTTCACTTTATTTGTCAAAATCAAAAGCCAACGGCGGGATTTGAACCCGCAACCCCTGGTTTACAAAACCAGAGCTCTACCGTTGAGCTACATTGGCATTTTCAAAAAGGCCTTATTTGCTCGCTTTAACCTATGTAAGCATTAACCCTATTGAAAACATCGGATTTTACAATTTATGTCCGGCGGATTCAAGAAAAATTATCCGCTGGCACAAAAATGGAAGCATTTTGCCCATAAATCCTCGCATTCAAGATAAGAATTGGCCACTTTAAGCACAAAAAACTCAACACCCCCCCCAAGACACGGGTGAAAACTCCTGAATTGACCTAAAAGGCTGCTCTAAAAATTAGAAAAATTTCGTGCAACCGATTGTATATCCAACTATAGTTAATATCTCAAACTGACCGATTTTAGGCCGCGAGGAGTTTTTCCAGGCGGCGGATAACAGGTTTTTCATGACT